>JAHHJQ010000163.1 GCA_018680005.1 Bacteroidia bacterium
GATTGGTACATATTCCTATGGGCCGATTTGGTGAGGCGAAAGAAATGGCCAAAGCAGCTTTATTTCTGGCTTCCGATGAATCTTCATATATGACAGGATCAGAATTTCTGGTAGATGGTGGAATATCTGCAGCCTATGTGACTCCTGAATAAAACTGTATTTCTATGGATCATTTTTATACCATAAGCCCCATAGATAGCAATGTCTATGTCGAGCGATCATATGCATCCTCGGCAGAGATTGAAAAGACGTTGGCAATTGGGCAAACTGCTCAAAAGCAATGGAAACATACCACTATCGATGAAAGGGCTCAAATCTGCCGGATTGTCGTTGATTACTTTGTCAAACATGCTGAGGCCATTGGTGAAGAATTGACCTATCAGATGGGCCGCCCGATCTGTTATACTCCTTCTGAATTGACCAAAGGATTCAGGGAGAGGGCAGAGTATATGATAGCGATTGCTGGCCGAGCATTAGAGAATGTAGAAGCTCCTAATTTGACAGGCTTTGAGCGATATGTACAACGCGATCCATTAGGAACCGTTCTGGTACTGGCACCATGGAATTATCCATACCTGACATCAGTGAATGCGATCATTCCGGCGATCATGGCCGGAAATACCGTCATTCTAAAACATGCGCAGCAAACACCTCTATGTGCAGAGCGGTATCAGGAAGCTTTTGATCAAGCTGGTCTTCCAAAAGGCGTTTTTCAATATTTGCATTTAAATCATGGTCAGGTAGCCGACATCATTAAGGACCATCGAATTGATTTTGTAGCATTTACGGGATCAGTAACTGGAGGGAAGGCGATTCAGCAGGCAATGGCTTCCCGATTTATTAATGCAGGATTGGAATTGGGTGGAAAGGATCCGGCTTATGTCAAATCGGATGCAGATTTGGCGTTTTCAATAGAAAATCTTGTAGATGGTGCTTTCTTCAATTCCGGACAATCATGTTGTGGTATTGAAAGGATCTATGTTCATAAAAAAATCTTTAAAGACTTTGTAGATGGTTTCGTTGATCTGACTAAGCAATATAAACTGGGCAATCCATTGAATAAAGACACCACCTTGGGACCCATGGTGAAAATATCATCAGCAAAATTTGCACAACAACAAATCGAACAAGCAATTGCCAAGGGTGCGACGAATTTGATTGATCCATTTACCTTTTCATCTCATGATCCAGAGTCACCTTATATGGCACCCCAGGTCCTGATCGATGTCGATCATTCGATGGATATCATGACTGAAGAAACCTTTGCACCGGTGGTGGGGATCATGCCGGTCGATAGCGATGAAGAAGCCATTCAATTGATGAACGATAGTCGATATGGATTAACAGCATCAGTCTGGACTGCAGACCTCGATCGGGCAAAAGTTATCGGTAATCAGATCGACACCGGAACATTTTTTATGAATCGCTGCGATTACCTGGATCCTGCATTGGCGTGGACGGGTGTTAAAAATAGTGGAAGGGGAGTAACCCTTTCACCATTGGGATATGAAGTGTTGACCCGACCGAAATCATACCACCTCAAATTGGGAAACTAACCCCGCCAGATAGGAGCTGTAAACTGAGGATTGGACAAGCTGTTATATTTGTCTAGCTAAAGATTGTCAACTTCAAGCCCAATACAATTTGTCAAGTCGTCTACAAGGAACAGTTCCAGAGAAAGAAACACGATCATGGAAGGATAACTACCTGGCATTAAAATATGTCCCTCGATTTATCAAATTGATTTGGCAAACCAGCCCAGGTTATTTTGCACTCAATACCATCAGCCGATTGATTAAGTCTTTGCTTCCTGTGGTGATGTTGTGGGTAGGAAAGTTGATCGTTGATGAAGTCATCTTCCAGGTCGGTGCAGAAGAAAAGAGCTTTACACAGTTATGGATTTATCTGGGGATTGAGTTTGGATTGGCGTTGATTTCAAATCTCCTTAGTCGTGGGATTCAATTGACGGACGGTCTTATGGGTGATCTGTACTCTAATAAGTCATCTGTTGAATTAATCCATAAAGCAGCCAGAATGGAACTGGCGCAGATCGAAGATCCTGACTATTATGACAAGTTGGAACGAGCCAGAAGGCAAACAGTAGGTCGAGTGGCGCTGATGTCTAACGTACTGACACAAATCCAGGATTTGATTACGGTGGGATCATTTATCGCGGGCCTCGTCTTTTTCGAACCTTTATTGATTTTGTTATTGATAGTGGCTATAGTCCCATCTTTTATCAATGAATTGAAATACAGCCGACAGAGTTATTCATTGATGCGTAGTTGGACCCCGGAACGAAGGGAATTAGACTATATGCGGTATATTGGGGCTTCTGATGTAACCGCCAAAGAAATCAAACTATATGGGCTGGCCGACTTCATAAGTGGGCGCTTTAGTGTGC
>JAHHJQ010000170.1 GCA_018680005.1 Bacteroidia bacterium
GTGCTATAGGAGGAGGAGCGGGCTTTACTCTTTCTACTTTCCCCTTTTTGGCTCTTTTAGCATTTCGAGAATCGATTTTGGCTTGTCGCTTTTCTTGTCGTTGTCTCTTCTTTTCATCCAATTTATCCTTAGCGGCTTCTTTTTTAAGCGCATCTGGATCATCGTATAATTGAATGGATATTATCCGACCGATCATTGTTAGAAATATAGGAACAGCACCAAGCAATATCCATTTCGTCGCTCCTCCACCAACCAGGAATGCAACCACGATCATCAGTACTATGGTAGAACCAAGAGGCAAAGCAACTTTGGCAATCTTACGATTTCGCTCTAATTTGAGTTGTTCTGGAGTTTTTTCTTCCTTTACTTGAAATCCTCTTTTGAACTTACCCTTGAGTTGTGTAGGTAAGGGTCTCGTGATTCCTGGAGAGGTCAATGCAAAGACTTCGATACCTTCATTTACATTTTTAAACTCAAAAACACCTAGACTTTTAGTGATTAGGTTTTGCTTGTTTTTGATGTGGCCTTCCACCTCTTTCGATAAAAGAACGCTCCCGGGAACTCCCATGGACTCTATTCGTGAGGCAATGTTGACACTATCTCCAAATATGTTACCTTCTCTATACAAGACATCGCCACAATTAATTCCTATTCTCACTGGTATATCACCTGCGGAATTAAATGCTTTTTGAGCAACTTCCGCGGCACTGACAGCGTCTACTGAGCTTGGGAAAACAGCCATGATAGCATCACCATAGAATTGAATAACCCTGCCCCCATGGTCTTCTACTTCCCGGGTGAGGGTTGTCTTGAATTCTTCCACCAGCCTTACACCCAATTCTTCATTGTTTTGCATCAATGCGGTATAACCCTGGATATCTGCAAACAAAGTTGCTAGTAGCTGATGACTATTTTCCTTTAGTTCCATCCAATACTCTTGATTTGGCAAGTGCTATCAAAGTAATGAAAAATGCCCTGAAGTAACAAGGTCACCTCAATCTGAATTCAAATTGAGTGAAATAAATGTTCCGTCCATATTACCAGATTGAATATCGGATACCCATGTTATATGTCGAAGCAGTCCCATTGGCATCGCTCAAAATCTTGCGTGAGAAGTCAGTTACCAGAAATTCTATTTCAAAATTATTCCTTACCCGATATTTTGAACCCAGGCCATATTGGTAAAAATAATCCGATTCTTGTTGAATAAATGGCGCATAATTACCCAGGGCATAGAAAACCCAATCTGGCGTAAGAAAATAGGAGAGTATCGAAGTAACGGGCACAGAGGTTTGATTTGTACGTCCCTTTGATTCCTGACCAATTTCTTCCCATATAAATCCAACTTCTGCATACAATGAAAACGAATTTCCCAAAGTGAAGTCATTGACAAACTGTATAGTCCATGTAGGTGTATCCCAATCTATATATGGTTGTTCATCGTTGCCAGATAGATCAGAACCCACAGGCAGCAAGAATGAAGATTGTATAGAAAAGTTGTTCCATTTGGATGAAGGAGCCCATCTTATTTTTGGCCCAATAGCCGTCAATCCGCTTCTGTGTACAATATCATCATCCTTTGATCCAAAAACAGATAAAGCAGAAGATGAAGCAGGTCCATTGGCTACTGCTCTGATTCGGGCATCTACTCCTACATTGATTCTTGACCCGGACCCATAAAGATAATTGATGAGCATAGTGTAAAAAGTAGATCTGGTGCTTGCCTTCTGCGTGTATAAGTTGTTGAAAATCTTGATTTCATGACTTCCCTGTGTGATGACAGAGGAAGCTACATATCGGGTACTATTGATCCCTTGTGCATTAGAGTATTCGAATGACAATAGCCATAAAGCAAGACTAAATACTATTAAAAGGAGCGTTTTTGTTTTCATGTCAGTATAACGTTTGGAAGACACTATTGCGTTCCAAATTCTGCTCTTCAAGCAATTGTATTCCGTGGTTTTCCTTTGATAAATGCTTCAACATTTTTTATGCATATATCAAGCAATCTTTGCCTGGAAGATACGGTCGCCCAAGCCATGTGCGGTGTGATTATACAATTATTTAGGCCAATCAAAGGATGATTTGCCGAAGGTGGTTCATCGCTTAATACATCCAAAGCAGCTCCCGCAATTTTTTGATTGACCAATGCAGACTTTAAATCATCTTCATGGATCAGGCCCCCTCGACTTGTATTGATAAGAAATACAGAGGATTTCATCAGATCTAGCGTTACACGGTTGATGATGTGATGTGAGTCTTTATTCAGAGGAAGATGTAGCGATATAAAATCTGATTGTCTAAAGATCTCAGTTGGCTTTACCATTTCGATACCCGCTATTGTTCCGGATTGTACACGCCTACTGGTGGCTATGATCTTCAATCCCAAAGAACTGGCTATCTTTGCAACACGCTTTCCAATATCCCCTAGACCAATAATTCCCAAGGTCAAACCTTGAAGCTCTATTGTTGGAGAAAGGTAATAGGTCCAGGTGTTTGAATTAGACCATCCATCGCTTTGAACGTCAGCATTGTACATGCCGATCTTGTTGGCTAAGGCTAAAATGAGTGCAATTGTATGTTGTGCAGTTGAAGGGGTGCTATATCCGACTGCATTGCATGCAATAATATTTCTTTTTTGAAGTATGGGAATATCAAGATTGTTATATCCTGTTGCTGTCACACACACGCACTTTAGATCCGGCCAGTGTTTCAAAACATCCCTGGTAACCGGAAATTTGTTGACAAGAATAATATCTGCAAGTTTGCCTCTTTCTATTCCTTCCTCTAACGAACTGTTGTCGTATACCTTGAAATTTCCTAGTCTTGCCAGGGGCCGCCAATCCAAATCTCCAGGATTTAGGGTATATCCATCCAAATACACGATATTCATTTCATGGATATTTTAATTTTTGGTGTGGCTCTATCTGCCTATTACACATTGCATAGCTTCTTGGCAAGCCAAAATATAAAATCTGTTCTGAGAAACCTACTGGTAATCTCAAATCGGGGTTACCGATTATTTTTCAATTTGATCGCTGTCTTTTCTACTTTAGGGATGATCATGTTGTTCAATGAATTGAGACCATCTGTAATACAAGAAGAAATAAAGAGTTTTCCGATGAGCGGTTGTGCGTTCGTTGCAATAGGGTTGGTCTTAATTATTTGGTCAATGCGGTATTATGACATTTTGGAATTTTCTGGATTTCGAGATCTACAGCACTCAAATAAGTTGAATACTTTCGGTCCCAATCGCTTTATAAGACATCCACTTTATTTAGGAATTCTACTTGTGATGGTGGGATGGAATCTAATTGTTATAAACGGTCTTGCGGCTACCACCTTGATCATTACACTGGTCTATGTTTTCATTGGTATACACCTGGAAGAAAAAAAGCTAATCAACCAGTTTGGTGAATCATATGAAACTTACAGAAAAACAGTTCCTAAACTTTGGCCCAAATGGCAACTTAGGAACTGAACTAAAAGAAGAAGCCCGAAGCATGATGGAATGCTTCGGGCTTGAGATATTATAATAGAAAATCAAAAATTAAAATGTACTTACAGTTTCAACATGAAAGCAAAATAATGAAATTGAATTTAAAGTAAAGGTTTGTTCAACCTTTTAACTATTCTTCACCCCCGGGTACACTAACATTTAAGATATCACGATCAAATAGATACAATCCACTTTTTTCATCGCCTATCATTTCTAGTTTGTCATTTAATGTTCTGGCTAAGGCCTCCTCTTCAACTTGCTCGGCTACATACCATTGCAAAAAATTATGGGTTGCATAGTCCTTTTCTTGAAGTGCAATATCGACAAGTTTATTGATGCTCTCGGAGACATGTATTTCATGATTCAGGAGTTCATTGAAGGCATGCTTGATCGAGGGAAAAGTCAAAGTTGGTTGTACTAATGCCGGAATTACAGCAAATCCTCCTCGATCATTGATGAAGTGGATGAGTTTCATCATATGCATTCGTTCTTCATCACTATGACGATAGAAGAATGCCGTGATATTGTCAATTCCAGGCTGAATTTCTGCCCACGAAGCCATTGCTAAATAGACCTGAGATGACTGAGCCTCGATCTTAACCTGTTCATTTAGAACTTCTTGCATTCTTTTTGATAGCATGTTTCTGGTTTTATTTTTAAAAGTAAACAAATAAGCAAATCGAAGGATCAGAATCCGGATATCATGCCTATTTCAATTTTTAATCTTTCTTGAGAAAATCTTATAACGGTGCAATATCATGTGTTATACGATGTTGTGCAAAATAATATCCACATCCATCCTCACCTCCCTAACAACGAAATATCCATTTCTACGTAATTTTACAGTGAATGAAGATGCGGATTCTTTTCCAACTAGTTGTATTTGTGCTTTTCTCAGGCTCCTTGTTATCCCAGGTAGAGGACAATCCGTTTGAACTTCCAAACTTACCCGATGGTTCTGTCGAAGCACCCACCATTAACATTGATTCAAGCAATCCGTTTGAGATATCAACGACCACAAGCGCCCGAAAGATTGCGCAAGAGGCATCCGTAAATGAGACAAATGATGCAACCAAGGAATCCGCTAGTTCATTAGAAGTCGGCATGGCCATTTTCGTGATGGTCTTTTTAGCGGTGCTGCTTTCTTTGTTCCGGGGATTATTTCAAAATATGCTTGACTCCGCACTTAAGGATAGAAAATTCAATCAGGTATATCGAAGAATGCAAGGCATATGGCGGGTCCCAAACATATTATTCTATATGTACTTTACGATCAATGCAGCCATATTTCTGTTCTATTGCGCCAACTACTTTGAGTTTATGAATCAATTGGCAACATTGTATAGAATCCTTGTCATTGCGGGACTTGTGTTGGCTTATTTTTTTGCAAAGCACATAATTGTCGAGTTTATAGGGCGCACTTTTGATATCGAAAATGAAACAGACAGATACTCCCTTTTGGTACTCTTATTTAATATCATTATAGGTGTGATTTTGACCCCTTTAAATATTATGATTCTGCTTGGTCCCGATTCATTTCAAGGCATAATTATTATCTGTGGGATTGTGATATTATTACTTGTTTTCGTTTTGTTTCTTTTACGTGGATTATCTATCGCAAATGCTTTTTTACCTAGAAATACATTTCATTTTTTTATGTACCTTTGCACCATTGAAATTGCACCCTTATTCATCATTGCAAAGATGATGATGTAAATTTCTGATTTTCAATAACTTGCAAAAGTTTGGCGCGAATGGCATCAACGGCGAATGCAAATAAGGAACAGTATAAAAGGATTAAAACTATACTTGTTTCACAACCTAAACCTGAGCGGTCTCCATACTATGAACTTGAGAAGAAGTACGATCTTACTATAGATTGGCGTCCTTTCATTCATGTTGAAGGATTAACTCCTAAGGAGTTTCGAGGCCAAAGGGTGAGACCTGAGAATTTTTCAGCTATCATATTTACTAGCAAGAATGCTATTGATCATTTCTTCAGAATATGTGATGGATTAAGGATTCGAATGGCAGGAGATACAAAGTACTTTTGTTCTTCCGAGGCTGTAGCAAATTACCTGCAGAAATTTATTATCTATCGAAAACGAAAGGTCTTTGCGGGACAAAGAAAAGTGTCTGAGTTGAAGAATTACTTCAATAAATTCAAAGATTCAGATAAATTTTTATTGCCTTGTTCTAATCTTGGAGCCAAGGGTACGGTTAAGTTTCTTAAAGAAATTGAAATTGATTTTCAGGAGGCATTGATGTATAGAACCGTAAGCAGCGATCTTTCAGATTTGAGTGACATTACATATGATGTATTGGTTTTCTTTAGTCCATTGGGAATCAAATCTTTATATGATAATTTCCCGGATTTCAAACAGAACGAAACAAGAATAGCTGCATTTGGTAATTCCACCAAACAAGCTGTAGAAGAAAGGGGACTCATATTAAATATCCAGGCACCTGCTCCAGAAGTACCATCCATGACCTCTGCTTTAAAATTGTATCTGGAAAAATCGAATAAATAGCGAAGTCTTTTAATATTTAAACAATAGCCTCGGTGATGACATATATTACTGAGGCTATTGTCATTTTATGAAAAACGATTATCTGGATATAATCCACGATATTTTCAAATATCCATTGCCGGGTAAGCAGGCACACGCGGTTTTTGCGCGGAACCTAAACCGCGTGAATTATTCTATCCCGGATAAGGTAAAATTAGCAGGTGTAATGGCCGTGCTCTTTCCAAACGAGTTAGAAGAACTTGAGATCATTTTTACAGAAAGGATGTCCTTTGGAAGCAATGACAAACACGGAGGTCAAATGTCATTTCCCGGAGGAAGGAAAGAAGATATTGATTCCTCTTTAGAGTTGACAGCACTGCGTGAAACACATGAAGAAATTGGTATTCATCCCGACAAAATAGATGTGATTGGAGCATTATCACCGTTGTATATTCCCGTGAGCAATTATCTGGCGCACCCTTATGTTGGATATATGGACCACCGTCCGGAGTTCATTTTGCAACAGGAAGAAGTTGCGGAAGTTGTTTCCTGCAGTCTGGATCATTTGTTGAGTTTTGAACAACCCCTTACCACCAATATCAAGATCTCTGACCAATGGATATTAAAAGATGTTCCTTTTTTCGATGTGAAAGGTAAAATAGTTTGGGGAGCCACTTCAATGATGCTAAATGAATTTCTTGTAGCAATTAAACAAAGACTATAATTACTTTTGATGTCTGTCAATATGAATGTTGATGGATAAAAATCTGTATCTAATGAAAAATCTGATATTTCTATTCACATTTGGGATTCTGCTCACCGCATGTAAGACAGAGGTAGAAAACGAGTCCACGTCCAAAAATGAAACAACTGGCCTCATGGTGAGTGATTCTAATGATAAGACACCTGTTTATCTGGATCGAATCAAGCTACCTCCGGGTTACAAAATTGAATTATATGCTGACGAAGTGGATAATGCCAGATCATTATGTATGAGTCCGAATGGGACCTTGTTTGTCGGGACCCGCTCAAAAGGTGATGTCTATGCCCTTGTAGATAAGGACGGAGATAATAAGGCTGATGAAAAATATCGGTTGGACAAAGGACTGAATATGCCAAATGGTGTAGCTTTCAAAGACGGAGATCTATAT
>JAHHJQ010000174.1 GCA_018680005.1 Bacteroidia bacterium
GCGATAAGCTTTAGAAGATTGATGAAGATGGTACCGAACGGTTTAATCCAGTCTCTCGTCCCTTCCTGCCAACCCATATAAACAGCAAGTATTCCAAATAGAATACCTAAAAACATTCCTATCAAAATCTTCCAGTGGAGTGGCAAATTCTTCATCTTTTATTGATTGGTTCGGCGTCGAAGATAATGATTACTCGCATATCTCCGACTCCAGGCTATCTAATTGGAATAATTAGTGTTCTTTAATCGCTCGCGTCATTTCTCTCTTACCTGGAGGTCCCGGAGGAGATTCCACTTGAAAACCTACTGATCTCAAATCCCTCTTGACTTGTCCTTTAGCGCAATAAGTAACCAGGATCCCCCCTGAGTCCATTAAACCATACATTTTTTGAAAGATAGCTGTACTCCACATTTCGGGTTGAGCATTGGGAGCAAAAGCATCGAAGTATACGAGATCAAATAGTTCATCTGACTCAAATTCCTGTAGCTTTTTTAGAATTTTTTTAAATGAAAAGGATTCTGAAAGAGAGATGTTTTTGTTCCAGTGGCAATGATGGATGGTGTCAAAGGCATGCATCAAGGTGCTGTTGAAGAACGAGTTGTAATTTAAGCCATCGACAAATACCTGCTCTAAAGGATAAGCTTCCAGAGCAGTATAACTGATTTCTTTCTGCAGGATTGAATTTGAATCTAAGGTAGCAAGGGCATTAAGACCGGTGCCAAGTCCTATTTCTAAAATTTTTAAAATATCTTTTTTACATCTGAGGAAACCATTGGTAATGAATACGTGCTTTGTTTCCTGAATAGCACCATGAATACTGTGGTAAGGAACGTTGTATCTGTCCGAAATTACAGTATGGCTGCCGTCTGAAGTAATTTGAAGCGACATGAATCAAAACACTTTATATGAAAGTGCTTCATGAATTTCATCAGCTTGAATATCCAGGTGAGAGGATTCAAAAGTACATTCACCACTTCTGAGAAGAAGCACCTGTGGCGATTCGTGAGCGACACTAAAAGCATTGGCGATAGCATCTGAAATATCTCTATTAGCAATTAGATCCAGGAAAAAAGGTTCTACTTTTCTGTTAAGGATAGACCAGTCGGAATCAAGGCGATGTAGTGCGATGGTGCTGATAGAGCACCTTGTACTATGCTTGAAAATAAGTATAGGTTTTTTGTGAGATAGATTTCGGATTACATCTATCTGCTCAATCGATTCAAGAAAATTCCATTTCATTCTCAGAATAATATCTGAGCAAAAGAAAAGATTATTTCTGTAATATCGATATCGTTCAGGAATTTATTCGGACAACCTACACCTCTATTGCATGAACTGAGCAGTGGCAAGGACAGGACAATGAAGGCAAGAAATTTCCGATTCTTTTTGTTGTGTTTCATCATGAAGATAAGTGCTGCTTTCTATTCTATTACAATATACTGTAACGGTTTTACATTACAACCTATTATGCGTCATATAGATCACAATGATTATACCACTTTTAACAATTTAAAGTGCCGTAAGTAATGGTTCACCAGCCAATTCCTTAAGGATGTCTTTGATTTGCTCTGATGAAGGTCTGGGTGCATCGGCATTGATGATTTTTCCTTCCTTATTTACGAGGATAAATCTGGGAATACCTTTTATGAGATAATCATTACATATGGTTGATTCCCAGGCGTTATCGGTATATATCTGAATTCCTTTCATTTCTTTTTCTGAAACCATCTTCTCCCAAGCTGCTTTATTTTCATCAATGGAAACCCCTACAAAAGCGATATTCTTATTGTCTTTATATTTTTCTTCTAGCGCAAATAGAGCGGGTTGTTCTGCTTTGCATGGCCCACACCATGTCGCCCACACATCGATATATATGTTTTTACCTTTAAGGTCAGTTAATGAAATTTTCTCTCCCTCCAGTGTGTGTCCTTCAAAATCCGGTGCTTCTTTTCCTTTGGCCAGGTGTCCCCATTCGTCAAGAGATGCCGATATTTTTTCATATACTTTTGGTGATGCTGTCATACTTTTGAGTTGATTCATTATCTGATCTATTCCCAATGCTGACCCATAAGAAAGATGCCCAAGGATAGCAGAGTTTGCAGCGAATTCAGCAACCTTAGAATCTGAAATCATGTCCGGGATCATATCTAATTGTGCCTTAACTATGCCAATCATCCCCATTTTTTGATAGTCATTATTGGCCAGATATTCAGCATAAGCTTTGTTCATGAGTTGGCCTTTAATAAAGCCACGAAAAGTAGGAGCGACTAGGAGATTCGCTCTGTTTAGATCAACTGCACGTATACTATTCTGATATTCTTCTGATACATTGAAGGATTTATTTTTCATGTAGTACTGATGTGCGGATTCATAGCTCAGCATTCTATTTTTTTGTTCAAAGACGATATTCTGTTCTTCCAATGTCTTGAAGCTTTCAGGAAAATCATGCTCCTTTGAATAATCATGAAGAAACTGAATCGAATTTTGTTCTTGTTTCTCTAAATGAGTGAGGAATTCGTTTTCAATTTTGGAATAAAGCTCTTTGCCGCTCAATTGGCCCTTCTCGTTGTTAAGAAACTTGTCTGCGAGGTAGTTGGAAATCTCAGAGCCTTCTCCTTGATACGAAATCGACTCATCAAACTCACTTGCATCCAGACTGAAAATCAGCTCCTGTCCAGGAGAAATATAGAATTCAGTTGATTCTCTGCCTAGACGAAGATTAACATATTGAGGTTCTTGAATATCAAAAGTGGTGGATACTATACCTTCGTTGATCTCCGCTTCAATATCCAAGTCATCATTGAATATTTTGACTACTTCGGCGGATGAATTTTTGATGGTTCCTTTCAATGAGACTGTCTTCACTTCCGGTGAACAACCAAAAAGAAGTGTTATAGATAAAACTAGAAATCCCAATATTTTGGACATAAGTTGTTTACATTGATTATGAATAGATCGCCAAAAATACGAATTATAAAGACCTGGTGTGGATTTCAATTGCACACGAACAGACAGAAGACTCTACGAATACATCTTGAAAAGTATGGATAAAGGAATCATAAGTCGGGAACTTGATTTGAAGGCAATTCGAAGTAGTGGAGCAGGTGGTCAGCACGTGAACAAGGTATCAACCAAAATTGAATTGAGTTTTGATGTTGTTAGGTCTGAAGGTCTGACATCTGAAGAAAAGTCGAGAATTGTTAGTAAGCTATCCAATAAAATTACACAAGAAGGTAAGATCAAGCTTCAAAACCAACAGACAAGGAGTTTAGCCCGGAATAAGAAGTATGTCCTTCAAATATTCTTCACCTTGCTTGAAGAAGCTTTAATTTCAACAAAGCCACGAAAGAAAACGAGAGTTTCTTTTTCCGAAAAAGAAAAGCGTTTGAAATGGAAGAAAAGTCGTTCTATTAAGAAGTCACTAAGAAGTAAACCCAAAATCGAAGAATAGAGAATAACATGAGAAATGAGCTCCTTTATAGATTTGTGCTTTGTTGTGGGGTTCATATCAAAAAAAAACGCAGGAAGACGAATCCATTTGAATGAATTAGGCATTTCATTATATATAGATGTTGTGAAATATCTAGAGAATATGAGCGCTCTCGTTAATAATAGAGTACTTTTGCGGCCTAAAATTCACGCTGTTGTCATCATTTCAGGAACTAGACTTACTGCCAGCCCTTCAAAAGGCACTTCAAGACATTGGTTTTGAAACACCTACGGAAATTCAATCTAAGGCAATTCCGGCATTGGATGAGTATCCCCAGGATTTCATAGGGTTGGCCAAAACAGGAACCGGGAAAACAGCCGCCTTTGGTCTTCCTTTGCTCAATCAAATTGATGTTCAAAAGAAACATGTTCAAGGTGTCATCATTGCACCTACTCGGGAGTTGGTCCAGCAGATTACGAAAGAGCTGAAGAATTTCGGGAAGTATATCAGAGGATTTAAGATTACTGCTGTCTATGGAGGTGCAAGTATAGTAGCCCAAATGAAAGAAATCAGGAAAGACAAACCACAGATCATAGTAGCATCACCGGGACGTCTTATAGACTTGAGTGGAAGAGGAGTTGTGAAATTGGATCAGATACATACTGTCATATTGGACGAAGCAGATGAAATGCTCAACATGGGATTTCAGGAAGACATTGATAAAATTCTGGAGTATACACC
>JAHHJQ010000415.1 GCA_018680005.1 Bacteroidia bacterium
GTCTAAATGACCCAGACATTGACAATGTTCAAATCAAAGAATCAGGTCAGGGTTTAGATTTTGAAATCATTCAGGGATCCAAAAAGCTCGTTGGACTATTGCGTCAAAATTCTATACGCGTACAATCGAAAGTGGCCAAAATAAAGCAGATGGAAGAAAAGCTACTCCGTCATCTGTTGGAATACAATTTTGAGTTACGCTATAGTAGATTTGGGATTACAGATGATGATCACATTTCGATCATTTTTGATTCTTCTACAGATGATGGTTCACCTTACAAATTATACTATGCCTTAAAAGAAGTAGCCAATCACTCCGATAAACAAGATGATCTCTTAATCTATCAGTATACGACTGTAGAACACATTGATAAATCACTTTTTAACCATATTCAACCCAACCAAAAAACAATTAAGTATAAGTATCTCATTTCCAGTATCCATAATTGCAGGGCGTACATTGAGAACCATACAGACTTAGTAAAAAATTATTCCGGAGGAATTGCTTATCTATTGCTCAGTTTGGCTTACAAGTTGGATTTCCTGATTAAGCCAGAGGGATACCTTATGGATCGTCTTGAAGAAATCAATGCGATTTATTTCAACAACAATATTCCAGATCCAAGTTGTAAAATCAACCATATACAGAATGAATATGAATTGATTTTGGAACGACCGGAATCATCACTCAAAGAAGAAATGTATTGGGTGAAATCTACCTTTGGAATAACTACCCCTGTTAATCATGATCGGATCTCGAACTTTATAGAGGGCGAACTCAACAACATGGACTGGTACGTTGAGAATGATTACCACACAATCGCTGAAAGCATACCAGGCTATATCGTAGGGTACGCACTTTTTCACTTTGCTCCACCAAAACCAGATCTTGAATATCTTCAATTCTATTATCGAATAATTGAAACAGAATTTTATAGCAATCTGGGATTCAAGAATCTATACTACAATCCGAAAAAAAGATCCTTCAATCGAAAGGAAATTAAAAAATATTTGAAAAGCATAGTTCGACGTAATTATGAAATGTACCCTTATCTAAACCCCAATTTATCATCTCTAAGATTTGGATCCAAAAGCGAATTTGCAAGATCCTATTTAAGGATGATTCAAAATCTGGATATGACCCGAAATGAATAATAGTATGATTGATGATTACAAGCAGATATTGCTTAGAATCGCAACAGCCGAATCATTTGGTTCAGGATTTTATCTTAGGAAATACAACTTGGTTGTGACTTCTGAGCATATCATACGGGGAAGTCTAAATGTTGTCATCCACAACGAAATCATTGATAAGCAGCTGGCAAACGTGGTATACACCGATCAGATATCTGACATAGCACTTTTGCGTCCAAAAGTTGAATTAAAAATTCCCAACTGCCAATTGTCTATAGCGAATGACATTGGGCAAGATGTCTATTCCATGGCTTATCCTATAAGAAAGGGTCTGGTTTCGGCACAAGGAAAAATCAAATCAATTGCTGAGACGTTCCATGGAATAGAGCATATTGAGCATACAGCAATTTTGGGTAATGAAGCTAACGGAACTCCATTATTCGACAATTCTGGTAATGTATTAGGACTCAACAGTTTTGTAAGGACGAAGAAAGGTGTCAGAGGAATAGCACTCCCTATGGATAATATTCTTGAATGCATTCGCGACTATCAAAATTCAAATGCAACAATCGCTGCAAAATGCAGTAATTGCAGAAAAACAATTGGTGGGATTAATATACATAATTGCACCAACTGTGGGGTGAGTATTTTGATGCCGGATAATGTAGAAGTATATGAACCTGCCGGGGTTTGTAAAACGATCGAAGATTTATTGTCTTCCATGGGATATTCTTTGGAATTGGCAAGAATAGGTCCTGATCACTGGGAATTACTGAGAGGTAGTGCATTAATCGACATTTCTTACTACCAGAAAAATGGTCTAATTATTGGTGACGCATATATGTGCAAGATTCCTCCCCAGTCTAATGGAAAGCTCTACGAGTATCTGTTAAGATTGAATCAGAAGCTTGAAAATTTGACATTTAGTATTCGTGAAGATGACATCATTCTATCTTTATTGGTATATGATCGATATCTTAACGAAGAGACAGGTATCCGTCTTCTGACTAACTTATTAGACACAGCAGATCACTTTGATAATATTCTGGTCAATGATTATGGATGTTTGTGGACTAACTCACGCAAGTTGATATAAGCTTGATTGAGTAGAAAATATTCTGAATATCAGACGCGTTCATAGTTAAGCTTTATATTTATCTGATTCTTATAGCTTGCAGAAAACCAATGAATGACAAAAGTTAGCTGAAATGTCATAGAAAGACCTTAAGCCAACGTTAGTTTATATGCAATGAATCTGCAAAAATATTTTCGATTGAATTTGAAACGACCCTTACTTACAGCAATCGCTTTTATCGGGATGACCTCATTTGTCCTTGCTCAGGATATTCATTTTTCGCAATTCTATTTGTCTCCAATGAATCTCAATCCTGCTTTAACGGGTGTAATGAATTACAATTCTCGGGTCACAATCAACTATAGAAACCAATGGAGTAGCATACTTAAAAGCAACGCTTTTTCAACGTATTCTATGGGATATGAACGAAAAAGTGCTGTTGGAAGAAATGATTATTTTGGATTTGGCGGTACGCTATGGGGCGACCGTGCAGGAGAGGCAGATTTCACTATAGTACAAGGAAAGGTGGCTCTATCGTATGCAAAACACATGGGGGGAGGAAGAAAGACACCTAGTTATCTTGTTGTAGGAGTAGAAGCTGGAATCACCCAGGAAAGCATAGACTTTACCAAATTGAGATGGGGAAACCAACATGATGGAGAAGGAGGATTTGATAGTAGTTTGCCAAGCAATGAAATTTTTGGCGTCGACAATATTATTTACCCTGATTTCAATGCTGGAATTTTATGGTTTTCCGTGTTGAATGAAAGTGCTAACATTTACGCAGGTGCTGCATACAGCCATCTAAATGAAGCCGAAATCAGCTTTTTGGAAGAATCCAATAATACCAGCATTGAAGGAAGACAATTATTCCCGAAGTATACCTTGCATGTAGGCGGAGAAATGATGATCAATGACAAGATTGGACTTACACCTGGTTTGGTTACATTTTTTCAAGGGCCGCATTTTGAACTAAATACCGGAGCAAGTGTCAAATATTTATTGGTAAAAGACAGAGATAATTATCAGGCATTCTCAGCTGGTATATGGGTCAGAATGGCAAATAGACTTGAAGAAGGAACACATATGGATGCAGCAATAGCCGCTCTCCGTTTTGACTATAATAATATCACTTTAGGATTTAGCTATGACGTAAATACTTCTGAACTCAAGGCGGCTTCCAATTCTAACGGTGGATTTGAACTTGCCTTACAGTACAATGTTGCCGGAAACGAAAAAAGAGGTGTCTATTGTCCACATTTCTAATTCTCGGAACCTACCAACCATAAAAAAGCACTTCTGCATTAGCGGAAGTGCTTTTTTATTTCTAGCTCAGTTGTAAATCATTATTCCAAGTATCATTTGGGGCATGTTAACGTATAATGATATGTATACAAGTCTTCAGGATAAGTATAATATTGATCCAAATCAAAGCCAATAATTACTTATCTTCGTCATCCTTTTTTCAGATAAACTAATTAGAAAAGATGTTTGGTAGTAATAAAAAAGAAGAATCCGTTCCTACACAAGTAGCGACATCAAAAAGCTCTAAAGGGTTAAATAGCCTTGTGGCAGGAACGACAGTCGAGGGAAATATCAATGCAGACAATGACTTCAGGATAGATGGTACACTTATTGGAAATTTAAATGGAAAATCGAAAGTAATCATTGGACCAGAAGGCAAAGTAAAAGGAGAAGTGATTTGCGCCAATGCAATCATCGAAGGAAGTTTTGATGGATCTATGAATGTTTCAAAACAGCTGAATATCAAGAGCTCCGCAAAAGTCCAGGGTACTATCCATACAGCAGATCTTGTAGTTGAGTCAGGGGCTAAGTTTAACGTAAAGTGTGTAATGGGCAAAGATTACAAACAAGCTGTTCAATCATCTACCAATGGTGCTAAGAAGGTAGTATCAACTACTTAAGCTGAATATAGTCAATTGACAAAAAAGCACCACCCCAACTATTATTTGAAATATGCCGGAATTGTCTTTCAAATGGCTGCGGCAATATTCATTGGCATCTGGTTAGGCAAGAAAGTTGATGAGTATTTTGTACTGGACAAGCCATATTTTATGTCTCTCGGTGCAATAATTATGTTGGCCGCGGTATTTTATCTTATTTTCAAGGACTTAACCAACTCGAAGTAATTCGTCCTCCTTGAGCCAATTTAATTTCTATCTGCAATTTGGGTTGTTTATTCTGCTTTTCTCCATTATTGTTTTTGGTGGAATTCATCGGATTGAGGTATTCTCGAAAGATTATCACATCTCATACTTTGGATTCATATTCTTTACACTTTATACTATAGTGCTTTACTATCTCAGTATTTACTCGATCAAAAGTCCGAACAAGGGGCTTTTTACTGCCCTCCATTTGGGTACAATATTTATTAAAATGGTACTTACTGTAGCGATAGTATTTGTGTACAGACAATTTTATACTCCTGCGTCCAAATTGTATATAATACCGTTTCTAATAATTTATGTGGTCTTTACGATCTATGAAACATACATGCTAACTAAGATTTCTAAACCCGCGAAATCAAATTAATTCAAGTAGTTAGCACGGAAGAATTCAGTATAGCCCTCTAAAGATCGCTTTCGCAGAATTTCACGATAATTGAATTGGGTTACAGGATACATTTCAAAATCTACCCTCTTACCTAAGAAGCTACTTTCCTTTGCCACAGTGGTATCGTAATACTCCATTGCTTTCTCCTGCGTTGTAAATCTTCTGATCACAATAATGGGAGTCTTAGATTCCGGATCTAGAAATAAATTGGAAATTCTCAGTCTGAGGTCTTTAAAATGAAATTTATTAAATTCAGCTATTTTCAATTTAGCCTCGTCCAAGGTCATTTCGGTGTCTCTGAAAATCACAATACAGTAGTGTAATTTCTCCGGTTCTGCTTTGAAGACCGTATTCTTATTCAAACCGCGATCAACCTCTCCAGCTCTCTTTCTTGTAGGATCATATCTGGCACCTATCAAGACACGAAGCATTTCTTCAGCTTTTAGTTTCTCATCGGTTTCAGGATATTGAGCTATTACTTCTCTTAATGCTTTGACATATGCAGGTTTACCATCTTGTTTTCCTTTGCACATCGCCTCCAGCAAGGCATATTTGGCACTTAGAGTATGTTTTTCACCAAACAACAATTTTGCCTCCGCAACCATATCGCATCCTTCCTTGATTTTATCTTCTTGAAACAATGCATAAGCTTTGTCATATTGTGTACGGATTTGAGTTTCACGCTCTATGACCTTTCTTGCATAATCAGGATCTGTCAAGATCTGGGCGAATGTACTTTCCGGAAATTCCTTTAGAATTAAATCATAATATTTCTGCGCACTCACCTTATCATTCAATGAATTATTGGCCAGGTAGAGATAATAATATGCCTCTTTCTTTTCGCCAAAATCAGAATATTCAACCAATAACTGTTCAAGGGTTTCAATACACTTTGCATTGTCTTCCAGTTTATCCCTGAACGCTTTGCCCAGGGCAAACATAGCGTTCATGATCTTGTTATTCGCGGCACTTATCTCTTCCGGCGAAGAAGGAACATCTTGTAAAACATTACCAATTTCATCATCAGAAAGCTCTTCCTCTACAATAGCTCCACTCTCGTCTATCTGAACTTCCTCAACTGTGCTAAAACTTACTTTGCTGGATCTTCTCCAGTCATCTTCAAGGATTCGATCTCCCCATCGCCTCCTGAACTCTCTTTGACTCTTCTTTAGTTGTTTCAGGTCATAGGCGAAAAAACTACTATTGTTTAGGGCGGGCACCCTTGCAGTAGAAGCCGCAGCGTCATCAACAGCAGATAAGTTAGCCAATATCTCTTGCCTTCTTTTTTCTTTTAATATGTCAGACGCCAGTTTCTTCTTATCCTCTGGACTAAGTGCTGCAATAGTCAGCAAACTATCCTGGTAGTTAATGATTTCGATATTCGTCGCTATTATACTTAAATTGTCTGCATAATTCTGTACTTCTTCGTAACGCTCATCCGTTATAGGCATATCCAGAAGTGTGCTGTCATAATAGTTCTTAGCCGAAACAAATATTTCATCTTCAAAATATAAATTGGCTAGTTGGAGATAGGCTTCTGCCCGTTGTACGCTGTTGTTTACATTGCTAGAGATAGCAGTCTTTAGATATTCTATTGCCTGAGTCTTGTCACTATTACGCAATGCTATCTGACTCAGGGAGAAGTATATTTGATCCAGGTAGTCCAGATTCTTATAGTCTCTGGTCATTTTCTCCAAAGCTGCAATAGTTTCAGCATCTGTCGCAGTACCATTTTTATTGCCGGCCAGAATCAGATTCAATTTTGAATTAAAGATCATTTCATAGCCAGGAGCCAGCTTAGCTACCTGATCATACAATTCACGAGCTTTAGCTTCATCACCCTGCTCCTGGTAAATTTGAGCCAGAATAAAGCTAAATCGTGCTTTGGAGTCTTTACTCGTTGCCAATTCAATAGCTTCCTCCAAATATGGTATGGCTTCAATGGGTGCTTCTCTCTTCTCTAATTCGTAATAAGCTAAAGTTGCAACAACCTCAGCCTTGACATCCTTGAAAGTTTTTGGATTTCGATATAGATCATAAAGAAGACGTTCTGCATCACCATACTTTTCTCTTTCCAAATATGCTTTTGCTAACCATAACCTCGATTCCTGATGGGCTGGTCGATGTTTTAAAAAATATGCATCTGGTTTGACCTTCTCACCAGTTGACGGATCAATAATTGGTTCCGGTTTGGGATCTTCTTTAGATTTTTTCTTTGATGATGGTTTCTTCTTCTTTTTCTTCTTAGAAGGGTATTTTCTTTTTTTGGAAGACTTCTTTTTTGCCTTGGCATTGATTTCGGCCTCTTTTTCTTTCATGTACTCCGGATCATATTCTTCCACGATGTACTCAAAAGTGTTCTGAGCATCTTCATACAACTTCTTGAGGTATTGAGATTTACCAATCATAAGATAGCAGTCATCAGTCCAAACTGAAGGTCGATGCAAGGTGATGGCTATAGTATTTTTTTCAATTGCACTATTGAGATCAGAAGCTACGGCTGAAGTGTCCGCCGCATTAACATATTTGAAGATATTCAGCCTTTTGGTATAGTTATCCTTGGTTTGCATATTCAAGGATACCAGGCTTTTTTCAAAAAGTATATTCGCATTATAGTAAGCATTGTACTTAGAAGTCACATTGTGAAAGAACTTTCCCACTTTAGTGACTTTTTCATCCTTCTTTTTCTGTGTAACACAGGAAGAGGTGATGAAAACACAAGCCAATACCAACAGAACTAAAGACGTTAATCTCATAAAATGATCTTTACAGATTCGATCAATTAAAGAATCTAAGAAGAAAAACTTGAATTATTATACGCTTGATATATTAGATGTTACAGTGATTATCAGACGAATAGCGTAAAATCGATGACTTGAAAGCATTGATGCCTATCTACTGGTCAACATTGAAACATTTTCTAATATATCTTTGTAACTTCTTAAAAACACGATGATCAATCTAAGAACAGAATATTGATCAAATTATTATAAACGGACCTTCCTAAATAGTGGCGAAAAAAAAACTGTCAAAGTGGGAAAAATTTGCTCAGAGAATGAAGACTGAGTATCGATTCTCGATTCTTCAGGAAGAGACCTTTGAACAATTGTCGAATTACAAACTTCCACTTTGGAAGATGGTAGGGACTGTTCTCGGAATTGGAGTACTCGTAATTCTTATCACATTGGCTGCCGTTGTATATACTCCACTAAAGGGCCCTGTCTTAGGGTATGTTACCAAAATAGAAACAACAGATATCGTAGTTCTCAATCAAAAAATTGAAGAACTTGAAAATCTAATTGGAGCACATCAAACATATGAAGCTTCTATCCGTCAAATTTTGATGGGAGATCTAAATCATGATGATCTTCCTTCCCCACCGGAGGGGATCAATTCATCTAATGCCAATACCCCTCTTCCCACCAGTACCAACTTTCGCGAAGCTAAGGAGACTAAATCCATAATGTTGAATCAAAAAATCAACGCCCCTTCACTTGTAGCATTTACTTCTCCTGTAGAAGGAAGTATCAGTGCTTCATTTATGCCCGATAAAGATCACTATGGCGTCGATATTGTGGCACCTAAAAACACTGCTATAAAGGCGATTCGGGATGGATTCGTAATTACAGCTGATTGGACCATTGACACGGGCAATACCATTGCAGTTCAGCATGCTAATGGATTTGTATCTATTTATAAGCATAATTCTGCCCTTCTGAAAAAAGCTGGCAGCGCAGTAAAAGCGGGTGAGGCAATCGCTCTAATCGGTAATACCGGTCGACTAACTGATGGACCTCATTTACACTTTGAACTTTGGCATAATGGTAAACCTTTGGATCCGCAAGAATATTTCAATTTTTGATCTTGGCCATTGTAGGAAAGAACGTATTTCCCTAAGATTCAACATCACACTAATACTCATTCATCTGTAGACTGTTAGTAGATAAAGGTGTATTTTTGCTGCTTCTTTTAACAAAAGAGAACATTAGAAAAATGGCAGAGGCTGATAAGGAACTTCATGAAGTACGTAATGAACGCGGTGAACTTCTGAGTCCTCAACTAGACGAGGGTGTTAAGAATTACCTCATCGATATTGATGGGACTATCTGTGATGATATCCCGAATGAGGAACCTGAAAGAATGGTCACTTGTCTTCCCTATCCAGACGCCCTGAAAATTGTCAACAAGTGGTATGACGAGGGACACATTATATGCTTCTTTACTTCAAGAACTGAGGAACACCGAGCAGTAACAGAAGAGTGGTTAAAGAAACACAATTTTAAGTACCACAGTATCCTAATGAATAAGCCAAGAGGTGGTAACTATCACTGGATCGACAATCACATTGTCAAAGCTACCAGATTCAAAGGTAAATTTACTGACCTTGTATTGGAGTCCCGGGAAATTGAAGTCTTCCGCAAGTAGCTTTAATCAAACTTCCAACAAACAAAATTTTATTAATTATTGATTTAGTCAACTCTTTGGGCAATTTGCCAAGGGCGTTTTATCTGAGAGACCAAACCAATCTTTGCTTCTTGTCTACTAGGATATCCGGCCTCGTCTTTCAGAACCATTTGATCGTCAAATCGATCAATTTTTGTTTAAAATCTGTATAGGGAGGCATCAACATTTCCAGAGCCCCCGGAATATTCTGTTGCAGGACACTTCGGGCATTAGAAAATGCTTCAAATCCATAACGACCATGACTTTTTCCTATACCACTATTATTTGATCCACCGAATGGCAGATTGGTATTGAAGAAATGTACATCGCTGTTATTAATGCATGTACCGCCAGCACGAGTGTGCTTCATTATCTTATTGATATTCTTCTTGCTCTTACTGTAAATGTATAACGCCAATGGTTTCTCCTTGCTATTGATGAGATCAATAGCTTCATCCAATTTAGCATAGGTTACAATGGGTAAGACTGGGCCAAAAATTTCCTCTGTCATGATCTTACTATCCAGGGATACATCTGTTATCATCGTTGGAGCTATGTAGTCTTCAGAAGCATTAGATTCTCCGCCCATAACCACCTTCCCTCCATTCGCGACTGCATCATCGATCATAGACTGTACCCTAGCATGATGTCGTCCATTGACCATGCGACAATAATCCTTGGATTTACTTACATCCGTACCATAAAATGCTTCTATCTTCTCCTTAACCGCATCTATTAGCGCATCTTTTTTACTCTCGTGAACCAGGACATAGTCAGGTGCAATACAGACTTGGCCATTGTTTGCAAATTTTCCCCACGCCATTCTTGTAGCTACAGCACCTAGATTAGCTGTTTCATCCACAATCGTCGGTGATTTTCCACCAAGCTCTAACGTTACAGAAGACAAGTGCTTTGAGGCAGCAGCCATTACAACCTTACCTATAGAAGGCGCACCAGTAAAGAAAATATGGTTAAATGGAAGCTTTAACAATTCGGTAGAAGTCTCTACCCCACCCTGTATAAGTGCCACCTCTTGCTCGTCATATATCTCATCTATGATTTTTTGCATCACTGCTGATGAATGCGGCGTGTGTTCTGATGGTTTGATCATTACACAATTACCTGCTGCAATGGCCGAAATCAAAGGACCAAAGGTTAAGTTGATTGGAAAATTCCAGGGAGAAATAATAAGCACAACACCCTTAGGCTCATAATGAATCCAGGATGACGAACCTAGCATTGACATTGGTGTTTCTACCTTTTCCCTGCTCATCCATTGTTTGAGATGTCTTCTCGCATGTTTTATCTCAGAGGTTACGATATAGATTTCAGTAAGATCTACCTCAGCTTCCGGTTTTTTGAAATCAGCATATAATGCCTCCCTGATTTCCTGTTTATACTTAAGGACCGCATCGTAGAGCTTATCCAATTTAGCTAATCGTTGCTTGGCAGTAGTATTGCCAACTTCGAATTGATTCGCAGTTTGGGAGTTGAATATGCCTTTGATTTTTTTTACATCAGTTTGTAGAGCTGGAGCTATTGTGGTCATTACGTCGAAATTATAAATATGGAAAGGAAATCCTCCGAAGATAAAAAAATGCAGCCTCGAATCCGCACACTGTGCTATTAGATCAATGACATAATTTTTAGATCCGCATGTTATGGTTCAAATTCCCGATATTAGAAAGGTGAAATCCGTCATTCCAGAAACCCTACATAATCTCAAGATCCGCAAACCTGCTGAATTCGCCGCTGGCATCAAAGGTGTGACCGTTGCATTAGAGCATGCTATTCAAGAAATGGGGACGAAGAGAGCTTTAGAGACACTTGCCAGGTTAAACCAGAAAGATGGTTTTGACTGTCCAGGTTGCGCATGGCCCGATCCAGATGACAAAAGATCACTTTTTGCTGAATATTGCGAAAACGGGGTAAAAGCAGTTGCTGAAGAGGCTACACGCCAAAAAGTCGGACCTGATTTTTTTAAGGAACATTCTATCTCAGAAATGATGTCCTGGTCGGATTATAAAATTGGAAAAAGCGGTCGTCTTACGCATCCGATGATATTACGTGAAGGTGAAGATCATTACTCCGAAATAAGCTGGCAAGAAGCTTTTGATCAAATCGGTTCAGAACTCAATAACCTGAATCATCCGAACGAAGCGATCTTCTACACCTCTGGAAGATCCAGCAATGAAGCCGCCTTTCTTTGGGGATTATTCGCACGTGCTTTCGGAACTAATAATTTGCCTGATTGCTCCAACATGTGTCACGAATCCAGTGGAGTCGCACTCAGTCAGACACTTGGAATAGGTAAAGGATCTGTCACACTCGATGATTTGCCCAAAGCAGAAGTTGTCATTGTAACGGGACAGAACCCAGGCACCAATCATCCTAGAATGTTGACTGCATTGCAGCAATGTAAATTGAATGGCGGAAAGATAATTACAATCAATCCACTCGAAGAAGCGGGGCTCAAAAGGTTCAAAAATCCGCAAAGGGCCGTCGATTATTTCACCTCCGGTACCACTATCACCGATCTTTTTCTGCAGGTCAAGATCAATGGTGACGTAGCTTTATTGAAGGCGATTATGAAGGTGCTGACCGAGTTGTCAAAGGTTGATAGGACAATATTGGATCATGAATTTATTCAGGCAAATACATCGGGATTTGCAGAACTTCAGAAAGATCTTCAGCAAGAATCCTTGAGCTCCTTAGCCGAACGTAGCGGTATATCCATTGTTCAAATCAAGAAAGCTGCAAATTTAATAGCTCACAAAAAGAAAATCATTATTTGTTGGGCCATGGGTCTTACCCAGCATCATAATGGTGTAGATAATATCAAGTCCTGTGTAAATCTTCTTCTACTCAAAGGGGCGATAGGAAAAGAAGGAGCAGGTACTTGCCCGGTACGAGGACACAGTAATGTACAAGGTGATCGGTCTGTCGGTATCATGCATCATGTTTCCCCTCAACTCAATAATTCCATAAAAGATGTGATGGGTTTTGATCCGCCTAGCGAACCAGGATTAGATACCGTAGCATCTATCAAAGCTATGCATGAAGGTCAGGCCAAGATCTTTATTGCATTGGGAGGAAATTTTCTGACCGCAGCATCTGATACTGCTTATACGGCGAAGGCTTTGAGTAGATGTAAACTCACCGTGCAAATTAGTACTAAACTCAACCGTTCTCACCTTGTACCCGGCAATACTGCATTGATCTTGCCAACCTTAGGACGGACAGAAAAAGATCTAAACCAAGGTAAAGAGCGTCTGGTCACGGTCGAGAATAGTATGGGCAAGGTGCATAAATCCAAAGGTCACTTGACGCCTGCATCCCAACTTCTTATGAGTGAACCTGAAATTGTGGGGCAGATTGCAAATGCCACATTGCAGGACAGGTATGGGATTCAATGGTCATATATCTCAAAGGATTATGAATCCATAAGAAATCTAATTAGTCAAATCATCAAAGGATTTGAACATTACAATGATCGAATAGAAGATTCAGGCTTCTATCTGCCTAATAACGCCAGGGATGGAGATTTCAGTAAGCTATCAAAAGGTCGTGCTCATTTTTCGGTATGTCCCGTGCCGGATCATCAACTTCATGATGATGAATTCCTGCTGATGACAATCAGATCGCATGATCAATACAATACTACGATCTACGGCATGGATGATCGCTATAGAGGTATCATTGGCGAGCGTAGAGTTATCTTGATTAATCAGAAAGATATGGCCGAAAATAACCTATCGGCAAAACAATTGATTGATTTGAGTTCTACCTATGACGGACAAGTTAGATGGGCCAGAAGTTTTCATATAGTACCTTATAATATTCCCAAAGGGAACCTTGCAGGATATTTTCCAGAATTGAACTGCCTTGTTCCCATCGATGAATTCGCTCTTGAAAGCAGGACGCCCATTAGCAAAAGTGTAAAAGTCAGAATATTTGCATCAGACCAATAAATACAGATTATGTCAAAGTTGATTCCTAAGACTATACTGATGATTCGACCAGCTCAATTTGGCTTCAACGAAGAGGCTGCATTAAGCAATGCATTTCAAAAACAAATTCCTCACCTTTCTCCGATCCAAATCCAGGAAATTGCAACACTTGAGTTTGACAACTTTGTCCGCATATTGAGGTCCAATGGGATAGAAGTCTTCGTTTTTGATGATGATGACGAGTATTATACGCCTGATGCCGTTTTCCCCAACAATTGGTTTAGCACATGTATCCATTCGCAAACCATCTATACCTATCCTCAAAAACTGGCATACAGAAGAAATGAGCGACGTTCGGATATTATTACACGCCTTCAAAAGATCACGGGATTCGAATTTGACGATTCCCTTGTTAGTTATGAACGCAATGGTTTGGCATTGGAAGGCACAGGGAGCATGGTCCTCGATCATCAAAACAAAACAGTATATGCTGCCATAAGCCCTCGTACGGATATGGTCGTGTTGGATGATTGGTGCGATAAAACCGGTTTCTCAAAATTTGCTTTCAAGGCCAGAGGAGGAGATGGAACACTGATCTACCATACCAATGTCTTAATGACCATGGCAGATACTTATGCTGTCATTGCTCTGGATACGATCACAGAGCGATCTGAACGAGAAGCATTTCTTCATCAAATGAATGCTTCAAATAAGGAAATCATTGAAATCAGTATTGAGCAAATGAATCAGTTTGCAGGTAACATGCTTCAACTGATGAATGACCAAGAAGAAAAATGTCTAATTATGTCTTCTACAGCTTATCGTTCTCTTGACAAAGATCAGATAGAACTTATCCATCGACATCAGAATAAGATCATTCCCGTACCGATCAATGTAATAGAAACCATAGGCGGTGGTAGTGCCAGATGTATGATGGCGGAAGTATTTATCCCCTAGAGTACCACTCGTGATTCAAGGCCAGGTTAACTTTTGAGTTCAATATTTAAAGATATCTACTTCATGCTTCACCTTTGATTGCATATGACTTAAGGTTTCGATAGTTGAATCACCCTATCATTAATAATTTGGATACCTAGATCCCTTCCTAAAGCATTAATCTCTGCCACTTTTGTACGCAACAAGTTGTCAAGATTAGTGATCTCCTGATTTAATTCCAGTGTCACCTCTTTTCTGAATTCCTCAGCCTGATCTGTTGGTTGATAGTCACCACGTTGCTGGTCGGCCATCAAGAATGCTAATCGATTATTGATCCGAATTCCATAATTCAGCGGATCCTGATAACTTTGATTTTTAGTCATATGGATATTGTTCTCAATGACTGACATATCCTGATCCAGATTCTTTGCCAGTGTCAAGACTTCTTTGGCACCCGGATTTTCTTTGAATTTCTTTTCAAAGTATTGAATATCCTCTCTTATACTTCTGATATCGAGTATTGCCTGATGGGCTTCGCTAACCTTGTCCCGCACAGTTATAAGGTAATCAAACTGTTTTCGATAATCCTCAGGTGTATTGGGTAATCTTGGATCTTTGACAATCTCAAATCGCTGCACCACACTTTCACCATCGACGATCAGGGTAGCCATATATTCACCTGGAGGAGCTTTAGGGCCTCTGTTAGGTGATGAATACAACACCATACCTGGAAACTCCTTGAACCCAGGATAACGCATGTCCCATACAAAACGATTTCCTTCTTTTTTAACCTTGAGTTTATTTTTATTTTCTTTGGCAGATGTGCTAAATGTTCGTATCACGTTGCCTGTTGGCTCTTTGATCACAAGGCTGGCATCACTGCTATCTGTCCAGGTATTGATGAAGAAATTAAATAGGACTCCGTTGGGATGATTCTCTCCGACTCTGAGTGTATTCGGCGTCCCCCAACCTCCACCTTGTGCCATTCTATATGATGGTTTTGGTTCGTACAAGTGAAAATCGGCATTAGCTATATCGCTATCCAATTGATACAAAGGCGAAAGATCATCGATCATCCAGAAACTTCTTCCATGAGTAGCTGCAATCAGATTTCTGTCCCGGACATGTAGATCACGAATTGAAGAGATCGGTAAATTCAATTGGAATGGTTTCCAATTTGCTCCATCATCAAATGAAATGTACATTCCCCATTCTGTACCGGCATATATCAATCCTTTTCGATTCGGATCCGCTCTAACGGCTCGTGCATAGTGATTCGGATCAATACCATTAGTAATCTTTTTCCACGTTTTGCCATAGTCTTCAGTCTTATAGATATAGGGCGTATAATCACCAAACTTGTACGAGGTAGCCGCCACATACACACCTCCTTTGACAAAAGGATTTACATCGATACAGTTCATCATATTGAGCCTTGGAGAACCAGGAGGCGTTACATTTTCCCAGTTCTTGCCATTATCACGGCTGACATGAATCAATCCGTCGTCACTTCCGGTCCAGATCACCCCTTCTTCGTAAGACGATTCTGTTACCGCAAAAATATTTGCATAGAATTCTGCTCCGGTATTATCCTGTGTGATAGGACCACCTGATGATTTGATTGTTTCCGGATCATTACGTGTAAGGTCCGGACTGATCGTTTCCCAGGATTGACCTTCGTTATAGGTCACGTGCAGGTGATTAGAACCGGCATAAAGTTTCTTTGGATTATGTGGGCTGAAGAAAATGGGATAGTTCCAATTAAAGCGATATTTCATCACTTCAGCTCCCGATCCTGCAGGATTGTCCGGCCAAATATTGGTTGATCTTGTCTGACCAGTGCTATGATCTTTTCGCATCATATAACCTTTGAAAGTTCCGCCGTATACGATGTCATTGTTCAAAGGGTCGGGTGCAAGATGTGCACTTTCTCCACCAGCTGTAGATTCCCAATCACTTTCTGTGATAGACCTCCCTGAAGTTCGATGATTGATACGAATAGCGCTGTTATCCTGCTGGGCACCATATATCCTGTATGGAAAATGATTATCGGTTGTCACGCGATAGAATTGGGATGTTGGTTGGTTGTGATACGTTGTCCAATTTGCACCGGCATCATAGCTCACCTGGGCTCCTCCATCATCCGCTACCGCCATTCGTTGATTGTTATTTGGATCGATCCACAGATCATGATGATCGCCATGTGGTGTTCCTATGGATTTAAAATTTTGTCCGCCATCCTTCGATACCCAAAAACTAACATTCATCACATAGACCTTATCCTCGTCTTCTGTATCTGCATATATGCGTGAATAATACCAGGCACGTTGTCTGAGATTTCTGTCAGCACTTGTTTTTTTCCAGGTCTTACCTGCATCATCTGAACGGAACACACCACCATCTTGCGCTTCGATAATTGTCCACACCCTATCTGAATTCAAAGGTGATACGGTGACCCCGATGATACCTAATGGGCCTTTTGGTAGACCAGGTCTATTGGTTATGTCCTCCCAGTTGTCTCCCCCATCCACACTTTTCCAAAGCTTACTTCCAGGTCCACCGCTATCCATACGATAGCCATTTCGTTTCATCTGCCAGGTAGAAGCATAAATGATCCTTGGGTTATTCGGATCTAATATGATGTCCACGGCCCCTGCTTGGTCTGATTCAAACAGGATTAATTCCCATGACTTGCCACCATCTTTACTTTTGTACACACCCCTTTCCGGATTGGGTTTCCATAGATTTCCAATAGCCGCCACGTATAACAGATCCGGATTTGTCGGGTGGATACGAATTCGTCCAATATGCTCTGACTTCTTGAGACCGATATGATGCCAACTTTCGCCACCATCATTGGATTTCCAAAGACCCCATCCTGAAGAAACATTACCTCTAAGGGTTTGCTCCCCTTCTCCCACGTAGAGCACATTGGGATCACTTTCTGATACTGCAACAGCACCAATAGACCCTCCAAAATATCCGTCAGAGATACAGGCCCAGGTGTTACCACCATCTTTAGTTCTCCAGACACCTCCACCTGCGGTACCCATGTAATACAAGTTTGGGTTATGCAATACCCCAGTAACCGTACCTGCTCGCCCTCCCCGATGAGGTCCTACTAATCTCCATTTCAAAGAATTATAGGTGAATTCGGGATAATCAACTTTGATCGCTGAGGTCTTCGAAGTCTTGGATTTTGCCCGCTGCGCTTCTACAGTTTCTGGTAATAACACGAGCAATGAAAAGATCGATATTAGAAAAAGACATTTTAAATTGAATACATGCTGGTAGATAAGGGGCTTCATACAGTTTGATTTTATAGAATATTAAGATAGGATGAGAATTGGGAAAAGTTAAATCCCAATCAATTAGTTGTGTAACTAATTCATTAGTTATAGATTTGAACTAATCAATTAGTTATACGATGCGGAAATTAGCCAAGCGAGAAGAACAAATCATGCAAGCCCTTTGGAAACTTCAAAAGGCTTTTGTGAAAGATATCATCGAATCGCTACCAGATCCAAAACCTCATTATAATTCGGTCTCTACGATGGTCAGGATCCTTGTGGATAAAGGATTCGTGGACTATCAGGCCTTTGGAAAAACACATCAGTATTATCCACTGATTAGTCGAGAAGATTATCAAAAAGTAGAAGTCAAAGATTTACTTGGGAAGTATTTTGGAAATAGCTATTCCAAGATGGTAGCTCACTTTGCACAACAAGAGAATATTTCTCAAGACGAATTGGAAAGTATTATTGAAATGATCCAAAAA
>JAHHJQ010000216.1 GCA_018680005.1 Bacteroidia bacterium
CTTGCATACTCCTGGACATACCATGGAGAGTACAACGTTTCTATTGATTGACGAAAATGGAAAAGACCATGCTATATTTTCAGGAGATACGCTTTTTCTTGGTGATGTTGGAAGACCCGATCTCGCACAGAAAGCTGCTGATATGACTCAAGAACAATTGGCCGGCACACTATATGAAAGTCTTAGAAACAAGATCATGCCTCTGGCCGATGATGTAATTGTATACCCTGCTCATGGTGCGGGTTCGGCATGTGGGAAGAATATGATGAAAGAGACGGTGGATACACTGGGCAATCAGAAAAAAGTCAACTATGCATTGAGAGCAGATATGACTAAAGAGGAATTTGTACAAGAGGTTACGGAAGGATTACAGGCTCCTCCGGCATATTTCCCCATGAATGTCAAATTGAATAAGGAAGGATATAAGAGTATCGATGAAGTACTCGAAAGAGGCCAATATGCGCTTTCGCCAAAGGCATTTGAGGTAGCAGCCAACGAAACAGGTGCTATGGTTTTGGATGTTAGATCAAAGGTTGATTTTGTCCAAGGTCATGTTCCAAGATCTATTTTTATCGGATTGGACGGAAGTTTTGCGCCTTGGGTCGGAGAACTTATCGTAGATGTTACTACCCAAATTTTACTTGTTGTAGATCCTGATAGAGTCGAAGAAGCTGTAACAAGACTATCCAGGGTAGGATTTGACAATACGATTGGTTATTTGGAAGGAGGTTTTGAAGCGTGGAAAGCGGCAGGATTGGAAGTGGATTCCGTGAGTCAGGTCACAGCAGAAGAATTGGCTCAGATGGAAGATGCAGTCATTGTTGACGTAAGAAGATCTTCAGAATTTCAGGCAGAGCATGTGGATGGTGCGATCAGTGTTCCTCTTCGTGAGATCAATGATCACCTGGCAAGCTTACCATCGGACAAGACTTTCCAGATTCATTGTGCCAGCGGATTTCGTTCTGTAATTGCTGCTTCAATTTTGAAAGCAAGGGGAATTCATAATCTTCAGGATGTTATTGATGGAATGAATGCATTACAGGAGACAGATTTGAAAATGACTGATTATGTTTGTCCTTCAACATTGAAGTAGGCAAATCATGAGAAATACTATCTTTTTTATTGTTGCAATTGCAGGGTTGATATTTCAATCCTGCAATTTTGGTTCACCCAAGACAACATCCGAATCCAAGGAATACATTTCAGAAGTACTAGATCTGGCCACATACAAAGAAAAGATGGCTGAAGAAGAAGATTTTATTCTTCTCGATGTCCGTACACCAGGTGAAGTCTCGCTAGGTATGATCGAAGGAGCCATCAATATCGATGTCGAAGCTGATGGATTTATAGAAAAAATCGAAATGCTGGACAAGACGAAGCCGGTTTACCTCTATTGTCGAAGCGGGCAAAGAAGTGAAACTGCAGCTGGCATTCTTGTGGAGCATGGGTTTCCCGTCATATATGATCTCAAAGGGGGCTATCTTGCCTGGTCCGGGAAGGATGAGTAGCTCAAAATTCAAGGGATCAAAGAATCTTTGCATACCAAACTTTGGGGAGTGGCATACGGCCTTTTAATTACCTTTGCCGCACATTTTCGAAAAGTCCATGGATTACGAGTTTACGATAGTTATTCCTGTTTACAACGAGGAAGCGAATTTGCCTCGTGTAGAACAGGAGATGAAAGCATATATGACCATTGCTTCGAGGAAGGCAAAAGTCCTTTTTGTTAACGATGGATCACATGACAGAAGTCAGGAGATCATTGAAGAGATCTGTGCCAAAGATGAACAATTCACCTTTATACAGTTTGTGGCGAACAGAGGACTAAGTGCAGCGATCAAAGCAGGTTTTGATCATGTGGATACAGAACTTGTTGGTTATATAGATTCAGATTTGCAAACCTCTCCTGAAGACTTCAATCTATTGCTGGAGGTCATAGATGAATTTGATCTTGTGACAGGAGTCAGAGCCAATCGGAAGGATTCTTTCATCAAAAATATGTCTTCCACAATTGCTAATAGTATACGAAGAGCCTTTACAAAGGATGGAATGGATGATACCGGATGCCCGCTTAAGGTGATCAAAACTTCATATGCCAAGAGAATACCCATGTTCAAGGGTCTTCATCGTTTTCTGCCAGCCATGATTTTATTACAAAATGGAAAAGTGAAACAGGTACCCGTCCGTCATTTTCCCAGAATAGCCGGCGAAGCCAAATATGGATTGTGGAACAGACTTCTCGGTCCACTCACCGATTGTTTTGCCTATCTCTGGATGAAGAAAAAATACATTAACTACGAGATTGCCAAAAAGGGATAATGCAGGACTGGATCATTTATGTTATAGGATTCCTGGCACAAATCCTATTTTCCGGCCGATTGATCCTTCAATGGGCCATTTCTGAAAAGCACAAAAAGGTACTCACACCCACACTTTTTTGGAAGATAAGTCTGTTTGCGTCTTTTTTGCTTTTTGTCTACGGATGGTTGCGTGATGATTTTGCCATCATGCTTGGACAGGTATTGACTTACTTTATTTATATCCGCAATCTACAGTTGCAAGGAGAGTGGCAAAAAACCCCAATCTATCTTCGTTTCTTTCTTTGGGTTTTCCCTCTATTGATTCTTCTTTATGGGTATAACAATGGTGCTTACGATCGGAATGATCTATTTAGAAATGAAGCCATACCATTATGGTTGCTGGTATGGGGTAGTATAGCACAGGTCATCTTTACATTTAGATTTGTATATCAATGGATGTATAGCGAGCGACGCAAGGAATCTGTTCTGCCATTTGGATTCTGGATGTTGAGCCTCGTTGGGTCACTGATGATCCTGGCCTATGCTATCATGAGGAAGGATCCGGTCCTCTTTATCGGGCATATCATGGGAAGTGCGATATATATTCGAAATTTATTCCTTCTTAAAAGCGAACAACGATGATCCAGTGGATTGAAGATCATCCCATATGGACAATCATTGGAGCCGTAGGAGCGATGTTACTGCTGCATCTGGATATGTTTCAAATTACGATCATGGAGGCCAGAAATTTTGTGACTGCCAGGGAGATGATCGACGATGGTAACTGGCTGTTGACGACCATGAATGGAGAACCTCGATATGAAAAACCACCATTGCCCACCTGGCTTTCTGCCTTCTTTGCTGGGTTATTTGGGTTAAAAAATTTGTACGCTTATCGTCTCCCAGCGGTATTGCTGGTGATACTTACCGGAGTTATGACCTATTTGCTTTCCTACAGAATTTTGGAAGACAAAGTGCAATCGCTTTTAAATGGATTGATCGTGATCACTTCATTTTATGTGGTCGGAATCATCCTTGAAGCACCATGGGATATTTTTACTCATGGCTTTATGCTGGTGGCGATTTATTTTTTGATTCGATTATTTGGAGAGCCATCTGAAGAATTCAAGCATGCTATTTGGGCAGGAATTTTTCTCGGATTTTCTTTTTTGAGCAAGGGCCCTATTTCAATGTATGCCCTGTTGCTACCATTTCTTATTGCATATGGTTGGGTGTATGGCTATTCCGGATTCCGCGGCAAAGTGATGTCCGTGATTATTGGACTAGCCCTTTTTGTTTCGACAGGACTTTGGTGGTATATCTATGTGAGGTTCCAGGATCCACTAACATTTGAAGCTATAGCAAGTAAGGAGACTTCTAACTGGGCCAATTATAACGTCAAACCTATCTATCATTACTGGAGCTTCTTTATACAATCCGGGCTTTGGACAATTCCTGCACTTATTGGGCTTATGTATCCATATATGAAGACCAGAGTACTACATCTAAAAGCTTACCGATTTACAATACTGTGGACCATCTTTTCTGTAGTACTATTATCTCTTGTTCCAGAGAAAAAGAACAGATACCTGATGCCGGTATTGATTCCTCTGGCTATGAATTCAGGTTTTTATTTTGAGTATATCATACGGGAATTCACAAAGGTGTCTCGAGTTGAAAAATTGCCGATTTACATCCACTTCGCTGTAGTATGTATGATTGGAATTGCTCTGCCCATAGCTGGATATTTTTTCTTTTGGGGTCAAATTCAGGGATATGAATGGGTATTGGGCCTAACCTCCTTAGCATCAGCGCTGATCGGTATGGCAATATTCAGATCCCTTTTACACTCCAATATCAAAAGTGCCTTTTATCAATCCATTCTATTCATGGTGGCTTTGGTTGCCTTAGGAACACCGCTGTCCAAGACTTTCCAAAGTGGTACTTTTCAGCCTATCCCAAGTCATCAGAAAATGACCGATAAGGTGCACTACTATGAAAAAATCGCCCCGGAATTTGTCTGGTATTATGGTCAACCGATACTTTCTTTTGATCCTGAAAAACAATTGGAAGTACTATCAAATGATGGGTTGCAAGTACTGGTTGATATGGAAAATCTGGAATCATTTGAGGCTTTCGTTGTCCAGGATTATCAGATAGAGGTTATTAAATCTTACAATTTAAATCGAATGTCCAGACAAAGAGATCGATTGATTGCGCATCTTTATCAAGTGAGAACAAAAGAATGAAAAATCTCAATTCGACAGAAAAGATCGTGTATGGGTTCCTGATCATCTTATTTGGAACTGGGGCCTATCTGGGATTTGCTGAACCCGAATACTTTGATGGCGTGTTTGCTGCAGAAGATGGATTTGTGGAATATGGTACAGCCCTTATGCTATTCGCGATCAGTGTTTTGTGTATGTATCGTCTGATCAAATACCGTAAAACACAGAATTTCCTCTGGATCCTGGGAGTCTTTGGTTTTTTCATTCTATTCTTTTTTGGAGCGGGTGAAGAGATCTCGTGGGGACAGCGCATCTTTGGAATAGAATCCGGTGACTTCTTTATAGAGAACAACGCGCAAAAAGAAACCAATTTGCACAACCTGGTCATTGGCGACACGAAGATCAACAAGCTGATTTTTAGTCAATTATTAGTGGTCGTACTGGTGCTTTATCTTTTGATCACACCGATCTTGTTTCGCAGAAAGGCCTGGTTTAGTAGATTGATCAATCGGTTTGCGATACCAATTCCCCATTGGCATCATACGATTGCTTTTTTAGTTGCTACGGGGGTCGTTGCGATCATGACCAATGGAAGAAGATGGGAACTTTATGAGCTGGCTTTTGGAGCTATCTTTTTGCTGATCTTTCTTTATCCTTTGAATCGCAAGGAGATCATTCCATTTGAAGAGTAAATCAAATCACTCCATTTTTCCAAAACCATGGAGATTTTGATTGATAAAATCCTGCGGATATTCATCTACTCCGGGGAATCCCAGCGCAATATCCCTTCCGGTATGGGGAATATGTGCGGTACCGAAAATGTAGTCCCAGATGGCGAGTGTGATCCCAAAATTGATACCATACTTCATATTCTCGGGAATATCATGCGCATGATGCCATATATGCATCTCCGGACTGTTAAAGATTTTTTTCATAAATGGACCTAGAACCAAGGCACCAATAGGAATACAAAAGACTGCTATTCCCCATTTCAAAGATGAAGAGAGTCCGGCCAAAAGATGCACGTCAAGCAATTCAGCGGCCATTATGATTCCCAAGAGGCCTCCGATTACTCCACCTGTAATTTTACCGTCAACAGTAATATTTGAATGATTGTAATGTCCCCAAACGAGTGCCATAATGTGAATGACAAAGAAGTCATACAGCCCAATGCCTAATAAGGCTAGTGGTATATATTCAAGTGTTTTGTAAACTATATTTTCCATCCAATGATATCGCAAATGGGCGGCAAATCCCATTTGACGCACGGAGTGATGTACTTTGTGAAATTCCCATAATCTCGGACTCCAGTGCAACAATCGATGCACCCACCATTGAATAAAATCTCGTAGCAGAAACCCGATAAGTAAAATCGCCCAATAAGGGAAATTGCGCATAGGATTAGAGGCCTGAAGATCAAAACCTCCTGTCAGGTTTTTGATTCCATCGTTAAAAAGATTGACAATAACATCTGAAGCAGCATTGTAAATGATCAGTGAGAATAGAAAGAAATTAAAAAACATGTAGAAGGCATCCATCCAGAAGTCCTTTCTCAGGATAGGTTGCTTTTTCCTCCAAGGAACGACCACTTCCAGGATAAAAAAGAAAACAGAAACAAGAATCAGCCAATAGAAATAGGAGTGCCACCCCGGGTGGGTGATATCATACCACAGATAAGATGCGTAGCCCTTATATCCTTCCACGAAGATGTCCCAATAATTCCCCATATACTGCTAAGTTCTAGTTATTGTTTTGAATATTTTGGATCATATCGGACAGCAAGATGGATCCACACTGATCGCGATAATCGCAAAAACTTCATAAAGGTCAAAATAGCCAATATGATAATCGTAGTCATAATCGCCGTCATCGACCATTTTAAAACAAAAGCAAGTATCAGCCCGGGAATCATATAGAACCATGCCGTAAGAATATAAGATACGTACATGGCCCCTTGATAAAATCCGGGCTCAGGCTCAAAACGCTGGTCACAAACAGCACATTTGTCAGGCATATTCAACGGATCGGAAACCTTAAATGGTTCGACAAATAAATCTCCTTTTCTGCATCGCGGACAATGATATTGCCACATATGCTTAATTGATAATGCCATAAAATATTAATCTTGATGATTAACAGCCAAAGTACACCAATGTTGACTTAAGATTTGTAACACATGTGACTGATAGGCTCAAATAAATGACCAAAACCGAATTTGAGATCATTCTGGGTCTTTTAACAATAAAATTTAGATGTTCCTAGTACTGTGCCTGCAGGTAATTGATAATATCCGTGGTTGCCACTATTCTTTCAACCATTCGTAAGATTAATACAGATAGGATCCTTTGTCATTATCTTGGAAACAGGTGTCCTCTTCTTCATTTCACAGAATTTTGACCACGCCAATTTCTTCCAAGACCCCTCGATGTTAGTTGATGAATGTCATGTATAAAGTTGATGGTTGTCAAGGAATTATAAGTGGTTGAAAGGTTATTTTGATATCGAACCAAAACCAAGTCATATTATGAATCGATGGAAAAGATTTTTGATTTGGATAGCGCTCATTGTATTGGCATTCTTGCTTATTGGATGGAGGTATATTGGCCAGTATGGGATAAGTCATGGTGATACCTATGAAGTCAATGCAAACATCACGGATTCAAAGGTTTTGATCGCATGGCAGAAAAGTGTCTACAAAGAGATGTTGACCATGGAATTGGTGAGCTATCTTGAAGAGCGTGATGTGAATGTCAATTTGATGGATATCAAAAAGCTAAAAAAATCCATGCTCAATGAATACGATGCAATCATCATAATGCATACCTGGCAGATGTGGCGACCACCACGGGCGGTAAGGAAATTTGTAAGACAAGCTCGAAGTAGCGATAAAATATGGGTAATCTCAACATCTAATGGTGCAGACTTGATGCTCGATAATGTAGATGGGATAACATCAGCCTCCGATATCAATGATGCACAAGAAGATATAGATCAAACCATTACGTGGCTAAATAAAATATTGTCCCTGGAAACTGTATCCAATTGATCAACCCTAAATTATCTGAATATGAGGATTTTATGCCCTACCGATCTATCGCATCATTCTAAGATAGCCTTGGAATATGCCATACATCTCGCCAATGAATTCAAAGCGGAATTGCACATCATCACCGCTTTTGAGGTAATCAAAAGAACCGGAAGTCTGATTGATCTGGAAGAAACCGTTAGAAAAAATACAGAAGAAGACTTATCCCAGCTTATTGCCGGTGTTTCGCCACTGGTGACCTCAGATATTATGCCTGTTACCAAAGTGGTCAATGGTCAGGCGGTTGATGCGATTTTGAACTATGCCAAAGTACATGATATCGACCTGGTTGTCATGGGTACTCAGGGTAAGAACAGTTTGAGAAAGTTACTTTTTGGCAGTGTTACAAGAAAGATGTCCCAAAAATCACCCATACCGGTCTTGGCGATACCAGAACAAATTGCACATAAACTAACAAGCAATAAACTCCTTTTGGCCCTTGATGGTAAGGTCATTGATAAGGAAAACATCTTTGATATTCCAAAAACAATAGCCAATCACCTTGGGCTTAAGATAGACATCATCCATATTTCAGAGAAGGAAGAGGAGATACCTTTTGATCCATTCATCACGGCATATCTGGGTGACCTGATTGGCGAAGTGATCATCAAAGAAGGTAAGGACATTGTACTAGAGATCAAACGATATGTGGAAGACCATAATGTCGGTATGATTATCATGATTAAGAGAGACAAAGGGTTTTTCAAAAGATTACTGACAGTGGGATATTCATCAGAGGAATTGGCCAGGACCAATATTCCGTTGATGATTCTACCTGAATAATACATTATGCAATCCACTACGGAAGTACTCGCACTATTTTGGGGATGGTTTATGATCATTGTCGCTTTGATTCTTTTGTTTTCACGCAAAGCCAAAGAAAATCTGCTGAAGAGCACGCAGGATTCTGGGATAGAAATGATCTTTGGTTTTTTGACAATGATGATAGGTTTGATCCAGGTGATCGTACACAGTCATTGGGATGGATATCTTGAGACGATTGTTTCTGTAATAGGTTGTATTGCCCTGGTCAAGGGAATATCATTGCTGGCATTCCCCAAATTCATCCTTGGTGTTGCTAAAGTATTGGGAGGGAGGTTTCTACCAGTTTCACTGATTGTTATGCTGGCTTTTGGTGTCTATTTAGTGACTTCTGTATATGGGTTGGTTTGAGAGCGCACCGGTCGTCTAATAGACACTTCAAAGTGGTAAAATAAAAAAGGAGAGCTTTTGCTCTCCTTTTTACGTCGGCCAAACAACCATATAGTTGTATTTAGAGCCTAACGTCACGTTAAACTGCATCTCAAATTAAGAAGATATAACCCTAATATTCGCCGCGGAGATATAGGTGTACTTACGAGTTTAAATTATCATGTAGTACTAGACAAATGAATGAGTCGCTACGATAAAGAATTATACTATTAGGTAGGCTCCTCCTTTTTCGCTGACATATTGAAAAAGTCCAAGGGAAAATGTTTAAACGAACAAATAGTTAAAGTACAATTTGAACTTATGTTACCTGGTATATTCCCGAGAAGAGGAGGAGCCTGAGTATCTGAGGTATTTCGAATTCTTACGAAGCAAAGGCTACATAGCGGATGTACAACCTGAAATAGTCACTTTGGAAGATTTGCAAGGTGTTTCTGGACTCAAAGCATTGAGAATAGGCATAAATTATGAAGGGCATGATTTGGAGAGTGAATTGGAAATGCAAGAAATTATGGATGAAATCGAGACGAGTGATAAAAAGGATAGGGGCTTAGTGAAAAGTAATTAGTCCACTATTGGAAGCGGAATCCATAGACGAAGGTTGATCGTCTTGGTCAGCGAATCTCAGACCACTTAAATGATTAGAACCTTCTGAAATAATTGACTGGAATATTATTTCGGGAAAGCTGTGATTTCAAATGCAGCGGATGCTACTTCTATTCGTCCATTTGATGCTCGTATGGCATCCAATACTTTTGTAGAAATCAAATCTTTAGTACTTCTTCTTGCCTTATAATCTACCACATAGCGGAGTGTGAAGGTGATCCAATTCTCATTAAATACCATTTGAACCAATGGCTCAACTCGAGCATTTTCAATCATATATTTTTCCGTCATTTTTGACCAATAAGTTTTTGCCTCTTCCGCATAAGGACCCTGAACCTCGTTCAGAATTTGATAAAAAACATCCTTTGCAAAATTAAAATCACCTGTTGTTTTAATAGGAATTTTAACCTCATCCCATAAAAATGGAAAATCACCAGAATAATTGAACACAGGTTCTTTGAAAATAAAACTATTAGCCACGAGAACTATTCTGCCGTTGTATAAGTCTCCATCAACCCAGTTTCCAATTTCCATAAGCGAGGTTCTAAGTAATCCTATATCGATAACATCACCTTTAATTCCTCCAAGTAGTACTCTATCTCCTACCTTAAAAAAGCTAGTAAAATTAATAGCTATAAACCCGGCAACACTAGCAATTACCTCCTGTAATGCAAATGCAATTCCGGCTCCGGCAACACCAAGAAAAACAGTAAATCCGGATAATTGATTGCTGTAGAGGACCAGGATACATATAATAAGAATGCTATAGCCTATGAAATTTACAAACCTTCTGGTTCGATACCTCGTTTCTGTTTGGCTTACATATTTCGGAATTATTCGCTTTATCAATGTCGTGGCTATATAAAGAACTAAGGCGACTACTATTGCAGTTGCTATTTTTATTCCACTGGATGTTTGAAAAAATTCTGATAAAAAATCCATCTATTAATATTGTGACGCTAATGTATATCAAATTAATCTTAAAGGTTCACAGCGAAAAAAGACTAACCTTCATAATATATAGATAATAATCCAGCATATGGTCACTTTTTGAATGAGCCAACCATGTCATTCAATAGAATTCGCG
>JAHHJQ010000220.1 GCA_018680005.1 Bacteroidia bacterium
CCTTGATCTCCTGATTACCAGTAACCTATAATAAAATGAGGCCCTCCAGTTTTCAAATGGAGGACCTCGATCAAAGAGAGAGTGTTAAAATAAAACTTTGTCCCTTCGGACTATAATTTTATGGTTGCTCCTATCTTATAAATGGCACCGTTAAATCCAAACTGATTCACTTCCCATGGATATCTGAATCTTCCTCCAAGATCAGTGACCACATCACCACCGGTTTCAATTACATCGGGATATACATCAAATAAGTTATTGATCGTTAAATCAACACTCACATCATCACTTAACCGATATCCTAATATTAAATCCGTGATAACTTTGGCTCCAAAAGTTTGATCCAATGAAAGGTTTGACGCATGCTGCCAGGTTACTTCTCCAAAGTATGTATTATTAAGAGAAGCTGTAAAATCTCCTAAAGTCCAGTTTGAGCCTACCGTAAACTTCAAATCCGGTCTCGCACTTGTCACTCTGGACTGTTCCTTTCTGTTAAAAATATTTATACCCGCATTTTCAAGGATATCAGGAGTTTGAATAGTGCCTTCGATATCTGTATTGTTGGCATTTAAGGCAAAAATTAGATCCAATTGATTGCTATTCCCTAAACTGATATCGTTGAAATTCAAGACGAAATCCAGACCTTCAGTTTTGGTATCCATAGCATTGATAAAGAATTTGATACTCGTTACATCAAAAGCCGCTAATGCCATATCCAGAGAATTACTAGGATTCCCGGTTCCACCAACTTCACCTGTGAACAAGACCCTGTCATCCAGAGATATGTTGTAGTAGTCCAATGAGAAATTGATCTTATTCGTGAGCTTAAATGTAAGACCCGCTGTAAAGTTCAATGCGGTTTCGGCATCGAGCGCATCGATTCCTAATCCGCGTACAACATCACTTTCATTATTGAATGTACCTTGATTGGAAACCGTTCCGCCGGAGACCAAGGTTTGTATATTGCTGAGGTAGATCTGATGCAACGAGGGTGCTCTAAATCCTGTACTCACCGAAGCTCTGATGGCTCCCATATTGTTGCCAAGTAACTGCCTCGCATTAACTTTCCAGGAGACATTACTACCAAAATCCGAGTAATCTTCAAATCTTATGGCACCGCCTAATAGAAAGCTTTCAGATATATCCCAATCCAAACCGGCATAGATCCCAAAGTTATTTCTGTTTTTCTTCAGTTCGTTACTGGGTTGCAAACCAGGGAAAGATTGTGCACCACTACCTGTGTAGGATTCTTCCTGCCCCGCAACGGCTTCAAATTGCTCACGTCTGATTTCAGCCCCTAAGGAGAGCGTAAAGGCGTCAATTGATCTGGATACATCAACATTTCCAAGAATATGTCCAAAACGATACCCGCCTGTATTAAATGTTGTTGGGCTAGCCGAACCTAAATCTACATTGATAGAATTATCTACGGTATAATCTACACTATTCTGACCGGTTGTAAAACTAACATCTGCATCCCAGGCGCCCATGTCGAAACGATCTCCAATGGTTATAGTGATATCATCGATATCTGTTTCAAAGGTTGGTTGAAATCCCTGATATGTTCTGCCTTGTTCAGTCAATAGCCCAAAATCTGTGGTTACCCAATATGGAGCACGATAGAGTGCGAAAGACTTGGAATCTCTGTAAGTATATCCTCCGGAGGCATAGATCTCGTTGGTCCCACTAGCGTTGGGCAGCGTTAAATTCCCAAAAAGAGAATATTTGTCATAAGCTGGTTGGCCAATCGTCATGCCGAGATCAGGATTGTCCTGGATCCAGGGGTTAGAACCAGCGACTCCAAAAAGTGCATCGCTGCCAGGTTCTCCTGCTCTATTCGTCAGATCCTGGTGGAAAAAGTTACCGGTAAGATTGAATCCACCATTTCCGATCTGCCATCCCTTATTGAAATCAGCATTAAATTGAAAACCATCTCCTTGTGTGGTAGCACCGGTTTCAAAATTAACGACACCATCATTGCCACCATCTTTGAGAATGATATTGATCACACCCGCAATAGCATCAGATCCATACTGTGCAGATGCACCGTCTCTCAGCACTTCGATTCTCTCGATCGCAGCAGCAGGAATACTTTTCATATCTGTGCCTACTTCTCCTTTGCCCGGTGTATCGTTGACATAAACCAAAGCACTTTGATTTTTACGTTTGCCATTGATCAACACGAGGGTCCGTGACGGCCCAAGGTTCCTCAATTCTGATGGATCAAAATGCGCAGTCGCATCAGAGATAGTCTGATTGCTCGAATTATAAGAAGGTACCTTATAATTGATCATCTGTTCGACCGTCCTCTGACCGCTGGTCATTAGCTCGGCAGCGTTAATATTATCAATAGGTACCGGACTGTCCAGTATGGACCGTGGCTTACCTCGAGAACCAGTAATAACAATTTCGTCAAGGGTAGTTCCTAGATCCAGGGAAATAGACATCATCGCAGCATCTGTAACTTCGATAGTTTGCGACTGATATCCGGTATAGCTGATAACCAATCGGGTAGGAAGGCTTGCCACTTGCAGGGTAAAACTTCCGTCAAGGTCCGTTGCTGTTCCGTTGGAAGTATTATTGACTTCGTAGACAGTAGCACCTATCAAGGGTTCGGAAGTACCGGATTCCAATACTTTTCCGCTCAAAGTTACTTGTGCTACAGATGCCACTGTCATTAAAATAAATGACATGGACACCAACAACCGAGAGATAGATTGTTTCATTTTTTGTTTTGTTTTGATTTTATATAATCCGTCAAATGTAATTACCTATCTCCATAGAAATATCATATTGAAGATAATTCTTTCGATTATCGATCATAGGATCAGAGGCTTCTACAAAGTGGCAGAAATGCCGAACCTGGAATTGATACCCTGAGTATTGAAGCCATACGTTTCAAAGTAGTTGTTGTCAAATATGTTATTCAGGTGCAAAAATATCTGAAATTGCCTGGCTATCTGAAAATTGGCAGATACATGGGCCAGCAAATAAGCTCGCAACTGGACTACCTCAGTTTGGAAAGTGTTGAGATCAAAAAATAAGTCAGATCTATTGGATGACCACTGCATGGTCCAATTGATATTCCATTTATCGGCAAGTTGATAATCAAGCCCCAAATGAAAATGATGTTTTGGGCGCTTAAAGAGATTGTAGGTGCGATTAGAATCTGTCTGTTGTTCTGTCGTGAAACCATCCAAAAAAGTATACCCACAGGAGATTCGGATACGATCCTGTGCCTGATACCTGAAATTGATCTCGATGCCCTGGTCTTTTTGTTCGTTGAAGTTTTCGTATTGAGACACAAAGACGATCACATCTTCTACCAGCCTATTGAAGTAGACTAGCGATACTTGCATGTCATCAAAGTAAGTATTAATACCGGTCTCAAACGTCTTGCTCTTCTGAGGAGTTAAATCCGGATTGCCACCAAAACCGCTATAGAGTTCATTAAGAGCGGGAGCCTTGAAAGCAGTTGAAAAAGAGGCATAGATTCGAGTTGATTTTCCCAACATATAAGAAGGTGCAATATTCAAATTGAGATTATTTCCATATTCTGAATGAAAGTTCCATCGGAGTCCGCTTTCCAGCTGTAGTTTTTTTTGCTGGTAAACCATATTGATATAAGGAGCAACGATATTCCATTTGGGATCACTTTGGACTTCATCATCGATCTGAGCTTGCTGAAAAGCCAGACCGCTCAAAAGATTGATGGATCCTAATTTTAAAGTGCCAAACAGATCTGCATTATGCGTCTTCCCTATAAAAATGAAGTCTCCAAATTCTGTGAAGAAAGATCGATCGGTTTCAATATAATTGTATTTAAAAGCCAGATCGAAATCCTTTTTATCCAGATGTATTTGCAGACTTGGGTTCATCAATTTGGATGCATAAGTGTCAGAACCATCCACAAATGATCCGGCATCATAATCACCTTTAAAATCCGACATCTGCAAGCTTGCTACAATGGTTAAATCGTCAGTTGCTTTCAGACTGAGTGATCCAAAACCGGCATTCTTACTTGATCCATCTTTATCAAAAGGTATGGCCAGACCCGGATTGGTAGCTTCGGAAATACCGTCACTGTGTTGATAATTATATCCAAGATTGTAACTCAACTTGCCTTTTGTACCCTGTACACTACCTCCTAGATCTGTAGAATTATAACTCCCATAACTGGCTCTGAAACTGGGTTGAATTGTCTTATTGCTTCCGGTTTTGGTTATGATATTGATTACTCCTGCGATGGCATCTGATCCATAAAGGGTAGATTGACTGCCCTTTGCAATTTCTATACGATCGATTTGCTGCATATCAAACAATCGGAGGTCTAGCGTACTTCCGATGACAGATGCATCTGTCATGGGCAGACCATCGACCAATATCAGTGTATAACCTGGCGCTGCTCCTCTGAGGTATAAATTCTTAATGGCAGCAGGATTACTACCGCTACCATTGACAACAAGTCCGCTTTCATAGGATAAGATTTCATCCAGATTTTTTCCTTGATGTGCTTTCAGTTCCCGGTTAGAAATCACACGAACAGGGCGGATAGAGTTTCGGACCGGCCGTTCTATCTTGGTGTCTGTGATCACTACTTCCTCCAGAGAATCTCTCATTTCCTGTCCGACTATCCAATTGCAAGTCAAAATAAGAATGAGCAGACAGACGAATTTCTTGTTCATACAGGTACTTACCAACTTTTCAGGGAAATGCTATCTGCAGTGACCAACTATTGAATTGATCAATCCATTTCTTGTCTTTCACCCGAAAACAATTAATAATAATGCTCAAGGCAGGTCTTCTGACTTACTCCGGAAATGTGTGCCTTCCCGCTTAAAGTACTGGCAGTGGCATTGTACACATTTCCAAACAAGAGCTTACAGCTACGGGGATAGTTCCGGATTTGCACCGGATTCCCTTTTAATGTTACCCAATCCAGAACTTGGGTCACAACCTAAAGCGAAGCTAAGGTAGGTAATGAACCGAACTTAAGAATTATCCCGGAAACGAGTTAGGTGAATATCTTGGAATTCTCATATTAGTCCATGAGTTCACTCCTCCAGTACCCCCATCTTTCCCATCTGAAAATCTCGAATCGCTTCCTGCAATTCCTGAGGTGTATTCATGACAAAAGGACCATAGGAAGACATGGGTTCATCTATGGGTTCACCGGACATGATGATGAATTCGGAAGGTTCATCAGCAGAAAAAGCTATCGTAGAAATATCTTGGTCCATCACGGCTATCTGGTGTCGGACTACTTTTTCTTTTTGCGGACCCAGTGATCCGGATCCTGTCAACATATACACAAATGTATTGTATCCAGGTTCGATTCGCACTTGTAGGCTGTCTCCTGGCTGTGCTATGACGTGAAAAGCATTGAGAGGTGTGAACGTATCGGCTGGTCCGACCTGATCATCATATATACCGGCAATCAGTCTGGCATATGAACCATGGGTCCCCAGTGAAATACGAGGAATTTCGGCATCCCGCATATCCTGATATCGCGGCTCAGTCATTTTATGTTTCTTCGGCAAGTTGATCCAGAGTTGCACCATATGAAACCATCCACCTGATTTCTTAAATTCCTTTGTTGAATGTTCACTATGCAGTACTCCAGATCCGGCTGTCATCCATTGCACATCACCATCACCCAGATGCCCGATATTTCCCATTGAATCCTTGTGTTCCAATCCTCCCTCAAACAGAAATGTCACAGGCTCAAATCCCCTGTGTGGATGGGAACCTACACCTAAAGCATCCGAACCCGGCTCAACCAGGATCGGTCCGATATGATGCAAGAGTAGAAATGGACTTATCTGTCTCAGACCTTTATTGGGTAATGGCTGCATAACTTTCGCAACGCCAACACCGGTTGGAATACTATGATATACTTTCATATTGATAGATTTGATTGTTTAAACAAGGACCTGGACGATAGGTTCTGTAAGCCTGCTTTGAACAACTTCCAACTAAACGGATATCATCCAGATGACAAGTGAACAAGAATATAAAAGCATATGAGACCATTGATTATATATTTGCATCAAATCATCCGACATTATGCCATCTAAAAGAGTAGAATTTGTCAATAAAAACGGATACCAACTTTCAGCAAGGTTGGATTTACCCCTTCGGAAAAGGCCCTATCCATTTGCCATCTTTGCTCATGTCTTTACCGGCAGCAAAAGCTTAACCGGTGCGCGGCATATTTCGAAAGCCCTGAATGCGAAAGGTATTGCTGTGTTGCGATTTGATTTCACAGGACTAGGTGAAAGTGAGGGTGATTTTTCTGAAACGAATTTTAGCAGTAATGTAGATGATATCCTGGCTGCAGCCGAATTCTTAGAAGCCCATTACGAGGCTCCTCAACTGATCATCGGTCAGTCACTCGGAGGCGCTGCTGCGATTTACGCAGCAAAAGAACTAGATAGCATCAGAGCAGTAGCCACGATAGGTACGCCTTCCTATCCGGATCATGTGACCCACCTTCTCAGTAGTAGCCTTGCAGAAATTGAAACCACTGGTCGGGCTGTTGTGAATTTAGCAGGCAGAGAATTTTGCATCAAAAAGCAGTTTCTCGACGATCTTAGAAATCAGGACCTCGCCAATGTTGTGAAGGATCTTGGCAAAGCGATACTGATTATGCATTCCCCACAGGACCTGACTGTTGAAATAGAAAATGCTGCACACCTATATCATTATGCTCGTCATCCCAAAAGTTTTGTAACGCTGGATGGTGCAGATCATCTCCTCACTCAAAAGGAAGATGCGTATTATAGCGGTAAAGTCATTGGTAGCTGGTCGGAGCGCTATCTGGATATTGAGGAAGAGGATAGATTGACAACGGCCAGAGATGTTGTGGCCAGATTGGAAGATGAAGGATTTACAACCGAAATTCTTGCCGGACAGCATAGCCTGATCGCTGATGAACCTGAAAGCTTTGGAGGCAATAATTTTGGTCCTTCACCATATCAATTACTCAATGCGGCGCTTGGTGCCTGCACAGCCATGACAATTCAGATGTATGCCCGGAGAAAAAAATGGTTTATTGAAGAGGTGAAAGTGCATTTGCATTATGATCGTGATTATGAAGATGATGCAGGTCACACCGAGGATCCCAAAGCAAAGATTGACCACTACTACCGTGAAATTGAATTGGTCGGAGAACTCGATGAAAAGCAGCGTCAACGGATCCTTGAAATTGCAAATAAATGCCCTGTCCACAAGACCTTGAGTACCCGGGGCAAGGTAGTGACGAAGTTGGTTTAGATTGCCAGATTGCCAGATCGCTAATTGGTGAATTGCTAGATCTACTTGTCTGAATAGTGTTGACAATTCTAAATTTCAAAAGACCCTGTAGGGGTTAGACTTTGTTAATCTATGACCTGGTTATTTGGATATCGTCCTCAGAGAGGTCGGATTATTTCGGAAACACTTGTACTTCCATTAATCAAGCGAGAATAGCAATAAAGATCGGAATAAGAACTACGACTAAACGACTAAACACCTCCATCATCGTTGATCCTGTTTGGCAAAAACTTCCTTCAATCGAGGAGATGTTCTGGTTCCGACATCTGTTCGGATTTTTTGTTCTTTGACCTCAATCAGACCAAAAAGACCATCCAAACC
>JAHHJQ010000225.1 GCA_018680005.1 Bacteroidia bacterium
TCTTTCGTGAATCCAAAGATCTTTTGTTTGATCTTAAGATCTGCTCCGGAAATCTGTTCAGGCACCTCACCATCCGGCAGCTTGTCCAGGGCCAGTTTATTTTTCTTTAGCCAATCGGCATACGGAAGTCGTTGACATATTCTTGACTTCAATTCTTCATCTCCAATTATTCTATGTTCTACCAGGTCGGCGATAAGCATCTTTCCTGGCTGCAGTCTTCCCTTTAATACAATTTTGGACTGATCCAGTGGAAGGACTCCGGCTTCAGAGGCAAGGATCAAAGTATTGTCCTCAGTAAGACAATACCTTGAAGGTCGTAATCCATTTCTATCCAATGTAGCACCTACCAGCTTGCCATCGGTAAAACACATAGATGCCGGACCATCCCAGGCTTCCATGACGTTTTCATGAAATTCATAAAAGGACTTTTTGTAATCCTCCATTCCAGTATCATATCTCCAGGCTTCCGGAATCATCATCATGAGTGCATGCGGCAACTCATATCCTCCGAGAACCAGGAACTCCAGAACATTGTCGAAGTTGGCAGAATCCGAAAGCCCAGTTCCACAGATAGGCAACAATTTGTCGAGTTCATCAGACGTGAACTTTGATGTTTCCAGCATTTGCTCTTTGGAGATCCACCAGTTTTTATTTCCTTCAATCGTATTGATTTCTCCATTGTGAGCCAGATATCTGAAGGGTTGAGCCAGCTTCCATTTTGGTACTGTATTCGTTGAAAATCTGGAGTGAACGAGCGCAATTGCAGACTCAAAATCTTCATCTTGCAAATCAGGAAAGTAATTACGCAACTGTCCTGTGGTCAGCTGTCCTTTATAGATGATCGTTTTATAACTGATCGATGTGATATAGAACTGATCGACTACATGTGGATAGGTGATGTGTATGTTGTGGGTAGCATACTTTCGAAGCACAAACATCCTTCTTTCCAATGCATCCGGCTCCATTTCTTCTTTGGGCTTCAAAAAAATATGCTCCATTCTTGGCTCCACCGAGATGGCGGTATCACCCAATTCTTCATGATCCGTTGGAATTTTTCGATAGCCAAGCACCTCGAGTCCTAATTCATCACAATAGTCATTGAACAAGACCCGGCACTCATTCCTGCTTGTTCTGTCCATAGGAAATAAGACGACACCAACTCCGTATTTACCAAACTCCGGAAGGTCAAAACCTTTTTCGCGTCCCTTCTTCTGAAAAAACCCATGTGGTATCTGGACCATTATTCCGGCCCCATCTCCAGTGTTTTCTTCACATCCACTAGCACCTCGATGTTCCATACGCTCCAGGACGGCTATGGCGTTCTCTACCAGTTGGTGGGAAGGCACATTGTTCAGGTTGGCAATCATCCCTATACCACAAGATGCCTTTTCAAGTTCTGGTGTATACAACCCACATTGATCAAATTGATCTTTCATCATACTCCTAAATTATATTGGATTTAATTCGGCGGTCAGAGCAGGAATCTCTGCAATTGGACTTTATCAAAGATACGGAAATGGTATTCTAGATGCGAATTTCAACCGTCAGAATAGCGTCACAACCATGATCAAAATGAAAAGCTAAATATGATGTCTAAAGCAAATATGGAGGTTGATTCCACTTGCGCCTTCGCACTGGAAGATCCAAATGTTATTGCATCCCTAGAGTACTCGTTCAGTTAGTTTTCTTCTAATTTTATCCGTACAAAGATTTCCGATACTCCCTTCATGCGAGTATTGGATACCGGCAATATTTCTATCAAATACATTGGTCTTTACCTGTGTGGCCACGGTATGATAGGCATCTCGAAATGCTACTCCTTGTACTACGAGTGCATTGATTGCTTCGGTCGTATAGAGATTATCGTAAATGGGATCATCCAAAACAGATGGATTGACTTCAATAGAATTGATTACTTCGGTAAGAATATGCGCCATTCTTTTGACAGTAGACAATGCCGGATAAAGCTTCTCTTTGAGCAGTTGAAAGTCTCGATGATAACCGACAGGAAGGTTACTTGTCAAAAGCATAATTTCATTGGGGATGGACATCACTTGATTGCATTTAGCGCGCATCAATTCGAGCACATCCGGATTTCTTTTATGCGGCATAATACTAGAGCCTGTTGTGAATCTCGTGTCCACCTCAAAAAAACCAAAGTTTTGCCCTGAGTAGGTGCAGATATCAGAAGCCAACTTGTTGATCGTACTCGCCAATCCAGCCAGAGCAAAGGATGCAACCAGCTCGGTCTTTCCCCTTCCCATTTGGGCATGGATTGAATTATAAGCCAAATCATTGAAACCAAGAAGTTGCGTGGTTAAAGATCGATTGATAGGAAATGAACTGCCATAACCAGCTGCGCTTCCCAATGGATTTTGATTAATAACATCATATGCTGATTTCATCAGGATCAGATCATCTGCCAATGACTCGGCATATGCACCAAACCACAATCCAAATGAAGAAAGCATAGCAACCTGCATATGTGTATATCCGGGCATGAGATCCTTACTGTGCTGCTCGCTTCTCAATAGCAGCGCTTCTGCCAGTTGACCAACATCCTGACTGATCACCTTAACTTCTTCTCTCAGAAAAAGTCTGATATCTACCAACACCTGGTCATTTCTTGACCGTCCGGTATGTATTTTTTTGCCGACTTCTCCATATCGTTCTGTAATCTTCAATTCAACCTGCGAATGAATATCCTCTACACCCTCTTGGATTTCGAAGTCTCCGGTTTGAATTTCTTTTTGAATTTCCTTGAGTGCAGCGGTAAGTACTTCAAGTTCTTCAGGGGAAAGAATTCCTATAGACTTAAGCATTTGAATATGCGCCAGACTGCCGATAACGTCATATTCTGCCATGAGCATGTCCAACTCAGCATCATCGCCAATCGTAAACGCTTCGATTTCTTTGTCCACAGTTTCCTTAGTCCAGAGTTTCATAGTCCTGATTTATAGTTAATTGAAAACCACTGTTTTATTTTCTCTCACCAGTACTTTTCTTTCGATGTGATGTCTTACAGCATTAGAAAGCACGATCTTCTCAAGATCCTTACCTTTTCTGATCAGATCTCTGATGCCATCTGTATGTGAGATGTGCACCACATCCTGTTCGATGATTGGTCCTTCATCCAGCTCATTGGTCACATAATGACTTGTCGCCCCAATTATCTTTACACCTCTCTTAAAGGCCGCGTGATAGGGCTTCGCTCCTGCAAAGGCTGGTAAAAAAGAATGATGAATATTGATGATCTGATTCGGATAGGCTTCTACCACTTGTGAAGATAATATCTGCATATATCTGGCAAGCACAATCAAATCAACATTGTTCTCCCTGAGCAATTCAATCTGACGTTTTTCCTGCTCCAACTTTGTTGCTTTGGATATAGGTATATGATGATAGCTGATCTCAAAACGATCCGCAATATATTTCAGGTCAGGGTGATTACTGATGATCAACGGAACATGAACTGACCATTCACTGGATTGAATGCGGTACAGAATGTCATACAAACAATGCGACATTTTACTACAGAAGATCGCCATTGTCGGCTGAACATCAGCAAAGTATAACTCCACATTCATCTGATATCGATTTCCGATTTCATTTCTGAAGAACTCAAGAATCCGATCCTGAGGGATATCAAAACCGCTTAATTCCCATTCTAAGCGCATAAAAAAATGACCGGTTGAGTCATCCACATGCTGTTCCAGGTCCAAGATGTTGCCCTTATGGTATTGCAAATAATTCGTTGTGGTTGCAATGATACCCACCTGATCCGGACAATCCACTAATAAAATCGCTCTTGACATTCTAATTGATTTTTATCTCTTGAAGCAATTTGATATACGCGGATATCCCTTCTTCGATCTCAGACAAGTAGATAAATTCATCTGCAGTGTGCGATCTGGGGGAATCACCGGGACCCATTTTGATCGTTGGGAATTTCATCAAAGCCTGGTCTGAAAGCGTAGGTGATCCGACAAGATCGATATGCAGTCTTTGAGCGGCTTGAAGGACCGGATGATCTAAATCCATCTTTGAAGAATTGAGCCTTGTTGATCTGGGTGTCACGGTTCCTTCAATCAGATCATTCAGGAGATCCGCGACTTCTTCATTGGTGTATAGTTCGTTCGTTCGAACATCCACGACATATTCGCATAGATCGGGTATCACATTATGTTGCGTATCGGAATTAATTTGCGTCACAGTGGCTTTTGTAGGGCCAAGAAGTTCCGATACTTTATCAAAACGATGTTGTTGAATACTCCCAATATC
>JAHHJQ010000228.1 GCA_018680005.1 Bacteroidia bacterium
TTGCTAATGAATACACTGAGGGCAATAGTAAGCAGCACCACCAATAACATAATACCTACGATGCGGTCAGCTTCAATGTAGGCTTGTTGGAGTGAGATGGGTACTTCTTGTCTACCATCTAACTCAGCATATAACATCACGTTTTCCAGTAGCGCATTAGATGATTTTGCAATATCATATTGCTGTTTAATGGCATCCAGGTCAGCTTGGTTTTGAGCTAGATTGATTTCCTGTTGAATAACATTTTCTAACTCACCTACCTTGCTGGTGGTGATTAATGAACTTGCAATGATAAACCCAATGAGCAAGAAGGGTACGCCAATAAAAAGGGAACGATTGAAGCGTGGCGTCTTTTCAGTTTCCTTATCATCCATTTTCAGAAAGCTCAATCCCTGTTTGGCACGTATGGCGGTAGCAAGGCGTGCTACCCTACCCACTTTAGCCAATCTGGCCACGCGGGTGATTCGGGCTATACGGGCTACACGGGCTCCACGCGCTACGCGCGCTGCCTGTAACTGTGGTCCGGCGGCACCCAAAACTTCAAAGGCAGAACTTATAATCGGAAGTGTACTTAGGAAATCGATCAGAAACCATGGACTCTTCAGATAACTACGTCCCAGAATGAAGCACTTGGCAGATAGGTCGAGGAAAAAAACTACATCAATCAGAAAGTTGGCCCATAGAAAGGGATATAACCATTCTTTGGGGACAACCCTGAACAGCTCCAGGATATAGAATACGATGGCGATGATCGCCAAAACAAGGATAGGCGTATTGGTACGTTTCAGGAACTTTTCCAAACGGTTTTGCTGCATATTCTAATACTGTTTGATCCATCATAGTCATTTGTATGATACATTGCGACAGTACATGACTAAATGTTTTAGATGGATGCTTGTGCTGCTCGGCCTCAATTTACCGAAATATAAGAGACTATTGGTAATTAAGCTAAATAAGCTGCTTTCCAAGTCAAGCGGTATCCGTCTCAGGCACGAAGACAAGCTTCAATAATGCTCGTAGTCGGAGACTACGGTAACCGAATGTTTTTTTTTGAAATTCAACGTTCGTCGTAGTCTGAGCCAAAGGCACACAGGTCCAACCACAAACACACTATAAAGCCGGTCCCACACCTCAAGTGGTCAGGTCCATTAAGCAAACACACTACCCTTCTCGCAATTTCGTATCTTGAATGCAATACTCACTACCTATGGAAAGAAAATAAAGAAAAATCCTCAGGCACAACTTGAGATAGATCCCGAAATGACGCACCCCTTCCTGGATTCACAAATCAAGGCGCTACGGATATCTTTGAATTCCTCAAAGAGCTATAAATTTAGCATGGGTTGAGCTACATGAGCCATTTCTTGTCAGTAGAAATAGATAGCATCAAAAATGAAAATATTTGACTTGTTTCATACACCTTTCCCTAACCCACAAGGCACCAAAAAGAACATACTTTGGGTGGTATTGGTAGGGCTGGGAGCAAGCATATTCATTTTATTGTATGAACCCTTTGGCATTGCCAATACCACAAATGAATGGTACGTCGATCTGATCATATTTAGCCTCGGTATTCTCTTTATCCTTTCCATTCTCTTTATCGAGTTTTGGGTCCCTCGTCTATTCCCCAAACCATTTGAACGATGGACACTCGGCAAAGCCTTGATTTGGTATCCTTTGGTTATTGTTTTTGTTGGAGGGATTCAATTTTTGTACAAGAGCTATTTGGGGAATTGGCAAGATTTCACCTGGTTGGAATTTCTTTTTGTGCTGGCTCGTATGCTTGGTATCGGATTCACGGTAGCTTTTTTTGTCTTGGGTATCTGGCAGTTCTTCAATCCCAGGAAGATTTCCAGGATTACATCCAAAGAAAATTATACCCTAAAAACAGCTGATGGTAAAAGCATACAAATCAATCTCCAATCTATCCTGTATATCGCAAGTGATGATAACTATGTGGATATTCATTATGAATCGGATGGCATTCGCAAAAAGCAAGTCCTCAGGTCCAGCCTAAAAAATATCGAGTCGCAAATCACCAACCCACTCTCCCCCATTCTTCGCTGTCACCGCAAGTACTTAATCAATAGTGAATACTTTGAAATCATTTCTGACAGCAACCGAAAGATGACAATTGGTCTCAAAAACTACGACGATTCCCTCCCAGTATCCAGTCAATTCATCCCAGTCATGCGAGCGCAATTGTCAATTCGCCCCTAAATCAGACTTATTCTCCACATGTGGCTTTTATCGGCCATCTTCTTCTACCATGATCCATTCTTTTGTGTGAAACAATGTAGAAGAGAATCTCTGATCTCTTCATTATTTATCACCAATAATTATCAATCATGAAATCAGCCATCACTACAATGCTTATTCTTCTGGCCTCATTCGCCCTACAAATTATTCACACACAATCGATTCATTCCGGACCTGCTTCAGAAGTCACAGAAGTCACAGAAGTCCTCAATGAAACTGATCAAAAGCCATTGCAGGCCTCCGCTATTATCGAATCATACGTTGCTGATTTTCGTCAGGACCGGTTTGCATCTGAAGCGATGATTTTTGGAATTGTAGTACCGGATCAAGGTCAATGGACCGTAGATATTAAAGGTCAAGAATCGGAAATGGGATGGGAAGTCTTCCTGAAAGAAGGTCTTCCGGCAGCTCCGACATTTGTTTACAACATTGAATTCGAAACGTTACAAGCTATTCATGAAGGCAAGATCAACGCGCTAACTGCCCAGGGAAAAGCCTTCGTAGGTGACTACACTCCAATGAGCGTAGACCTCATGGAGGGATATAAGCCGTCTCCAGAAGCATATGCGAAGATCAATCCCTTCTCTTTTCATTTTTGGACGCGTGGTTTTCCAGAAATCATTCCTTTTGGTGAGGGCATGACCAGACGGGCCCATGGCGGTAACTTCTCAGTATTCTACTACCAGCCTGGTATCCGAACGGCCTGGTATCGTGTGCTTCCGGATGACCGTGTCCGTGACGATGCACGCGAACAAGCTGCTCCCTTCCCGATGCTTATTGTAGCGCTGAAAGGAACTACCGAAGGTGAGGTCGATGGCAAAAGAGTGTCCCTATCCAAAGGCAACACGATTTTCATTCCACCGAATGTGATGCACAAATGGTGGAACGAGACGAATGAAGCGACAGAGGCCATATTGATCATGTTTGGTGAAGGCGCTTAATCAGTAATCCAGAGGAAAGACTTCTTATTAAAGCCAGCTATCGATGCGTTCGCTAGCTGGCTTTAATATGCTTTTCAGTCATTTGCATTGAATAACCGTCGTCGAAGTAAATCGGATTCCATTCCGTCATTTTCAATGTTCGAAGGCTTGGCGAATAAATCATCCTTTCACCCATTCATACAATGGATCAATCTTACTTCACTTGGATTTACCATAAGAGCCATTTATATTAGACTGACGGAAAATCAGTGCTATTGAAAAATCAGGAGAAGAGTAAGGAAAGAAGAAGTTCTGAAGCCATTGTGGCTCGTAACTACATAGGCAGAATAGTGATCTACTTACTTTTTTTGGGTTCTCTAATACCCGAGTTGATATCGAATGAGACTCCTCTTTTCTGGTGGATTTATATCCTCGGTTTCTTATTGCTATTTCCCCATATCGCTTATCAGATTGCCAAAAGGAGTAAATATCCTTCAAAGGCCGAACAAAGAAATATCCTTATCGAAGGATTTTGTGAAGGGAACCTATATGTGGGCATATTATTCAGTCCAGTATCCGTGGTGACATTCTTTTGCATTGGAGCTATTTATATTGGCTTCTATGGCGGTCTGAAGCTATATTCCAGAAGCCGGGCAGTCATGCTGTTAGGGCTATTGTTAGCAGGATTGATCTTTGGTTTTAATTTCGATCTAAGCTCAGCCCCTTATACCATCTATATATCATCAATCATTCTTCCCCTAATCATCCTTGGTTTGGTTGTGAAAATACGGGATGACTACAATCGATCCAGAACCAAAAACAAAAAAAATCAGGATAGACTGCTAGAACTGGCCTCCAAATTGGCCAAATATCTTTCTCCTCAAGTATATCGACAGATCTTCCTGGGTAAAAAAGAAGTAGCGTTGGAGTCATATCGTAAAAAGCTCACCATCTTTTTCTCAGATATCAAAGGGTTCACATCGCTTACAGATAGCATGGAATCAGAAACCCTGAGTGCATTGCTCAACAGCTATTTCAATGAAATGGCCAGGATCGCTCTAAAATACGGAGGTACCATTGACAAGTACATGGGCGATGCGGTGATGATATTTTTTGGAGATCCGGAAAGTCGGGGAGAACGTAAAGATGCTATAGCTTGTATCAATATGGCGCTTGAAATGAAAGCTTCATTAGAAGAGATGCGGGTAAAATGGGAAGCGGACGGTATCTCAAAAGACCTGAGAATTAGAATGGGCATCAATACCGGATATTGTACGGTAGGCAATTTTGGATCCGATGACCGAATGGATTATACCATCATAGGAGGACAAGTGAATCTTGCGAGTAGATTGGAATCAAATGCTGAGGTTGACCAAATTCTTATTTCACACGAAACCTACGTCCTGGTAAAGGATCATGTCAGATGTTCAAAAAAAGATGAAATCATGGTCAAAGGAATTGCTTATCCTGTCCAAACCTACCAGGTTGAAGAATTGATTCTTAAAACAGAAAAAAGTAATAGATCAATATCTGAAAAGGGCCCTGGATTTTCTTTAACAGTTGATTTAGAAAATTTAAATAAACAAGAGGCCATTAGTCATTTAAAAGAAATTATAGAAAAATTAGAATTGGAATAGTGTGTTTATTCAACTCGATTCCAAATAATAATAAATGTTAGATACGGATAAGAATAAACCTCGTAAGAGCCTTGGACGGGTTAAGAAGAATTATATCGGAAGGATTGTGATATATGCATTCTTCGCGATGTTCCTGGTTCCCGAATTGATTGCTCAGGAAGTAAATTCTACCTGGTACACATATATTGTATTTTTTCTTGCCCTACCACATATTTTCTTTTGGTTAGCGAAAAGAAGCCCAAATCCAGAAAAAGCCGAAAAAATTAATATGATCATTGAGTCATTCAATGAAGGGATTCTTTATACCGCCATATCATTCAGCTTCTTTCCTTTAATTACCATGTTTACAATCAGCATATTCTATATTGTATTCTATGGCGGATTCAGATTTTATTTAAGTACACGTATTGTCATGCTCCTCGGCATTGCCTTTTGCATTTTGATCATTGGATTCAATTTTCAACTTCAATCTTCAACAGCATCGACTTATATATCGATGATCGTCCTACCCCTTACGCTAGTCGGATTGGTGACCAATGTGAGACGTGATTATAGTCGATCCAGTGACAAGTTGAACCGAATCAATAAAAAACGAGAGGAATTAGCTTCTAAATTAGCCAAGTATTTATCACCTCAAATATATGATCAAATATTCACAGGTGGTCAAGACGCCAGGCCAGGATCGCAACGGAAAAAACTGACAGTTTTCTTTTCTGACATTGTTGATTTTTCAAAACTGACAGATGGCATGTCATCCGAAGAGCTCAGCTTTTTCACTAATAACTATCTCAACCAAATGACGGATATCGCTCTGAAATATGGAGGGACCATCGATAAATATATGGGTGATAGTATTATGATATTTTTTGGTGATCCTGAAAGCCAAGGTCATAAAAAGGATGCGCTTGCTTGCGTGCATATGGCTTTGAAAATGCAAAACTATATTCAGGAATTAGTTAACGACAAACAAAACGCTTTGCTTGAAATTAGAATCGGAATTAATACAGGTTACTGTACAGTTGGCAATTTCGGTTCAGAGGATAGATTAGATTATACAATAATTGGTGGTCAGGTGAACTTAGCACGAAAACTACAAAAAAACGCTACACCCAATCAAATTCTAATCACACATGAAACCTATGCGTTGATACAAAATGAAATTGAAGCTTTGAAACTGGAAGAAATTCAGGTTTCCGGAATAGCCTATCCTGTCCAGATATATGAAGTTATTGGACAAAAGTCAATTGAAAATTTTACGGAAAATATTAATGGTATATCCTACACTATTAATAAAGAAAAAATCAATAAAGCAAAGGCTTTGGAAATACTGAAAAAAACGATTGATACAATTGAGCACTTTTGATCAATTCTGAGGTGATCTCATAAAATGCTAAAAGTGGAATTAATTAAAATTGTACTTTATTAAATGTCAACCATAGATAATAAAATATTGAGACGAGGTATTGCCGTTACAAAACGAAATTATATTGGTCGAATAATTAGTTACATCCTATTTATTCTAATGATTAGCCCTGAATTAGCTCGGATTGGTATGAGCACGATTTGGTGGATTTATATAATAGGGTACTTGATTATCTTTCCTCATATTGCATATTACATCGCTAAAAATAGTCGAGATCCAAAAAAAACAGAAGCCAGGAACATCCTGATTGAGGGTTTTTTTCAAGGCACTTTGTATACAGGAATTGCCTTTAATTTCATTCCCATGTTGACCATATTTTCTGTTGGAGTGATCTATATATGTTTTTTTGGAGGAATTCGATTATTTCTAAAAACCTGTTTGAGTATCATTGTTGGGATCTTATTTGCGGGTCTTTTCCTAGGATTCAATTTTGAGCCGGAATCAGGACCAACATCTACCCTCATCGCCGGATTTGTAATTACATTTTCTCTCCTCGGCTTAGCGGTGAATATCAAAGCAGAGTATGACAAAAACCGGGGAAAGGTTTATAAAAACAATGAAAAGCTAGAAGGTTTGGCCAACAAGCTTTCCAAATATTTGTCACCACAAGTATACAATCAAATATTCCTGGGCAAGAAAGATGTCCGCTTGGAATCCTATCGCAAAACATTGACAGTATTCTTTTCAGATATCGTCGGATTTACCACGCTCACGGACAGTATGGAATCAGAATCGATTAGTGCCTTACTCAATAGTTATTTTGACGAAATGTCCAGGATAGCCATCAAACATGGTGGCACGATTGACAAGTTTATGGGTGATTCCATAATGATATTCTTTGGAGATCCCGAAAGCAAGGGTGAACGTGAAGATGCCCTCGCTTGTGTTCGAATGTCCCTGGAGATGAACCAGCGCTTGAGCGCATTAAGAAAACGTTGGGATTCAGAGGGTATTTCTAAGTCTATAGGCATCCGAATGGGTATGCACACCGGGGAAAGTACAGTGGGTAATTTTGGTTCTGAAAACCGATTGGATTATACGGTCATTGGAAGCCAGGTGAATCTGGCTAAAAAAATAGAATCTTTGGCATCATCTGAAGAAATATTGATATCAGAGGCAACCTACAATTTGGTTAAAGATGATGTCGTATGTCAGCCATTTAATGCTCACGACAAATCTGAGATTCCTTCAAACATCAAAGTATATCGGGTTCTGGGATTTTCAGGTCAGACGGATACAGAAAATAAATCCTTATCAATAGAGACTCAAGGATTCTCGCTTTCGATGGATTCAGATAAAATTGATCGAAATCAGCTACTGCAAGTTTTGAAGAGCACTATGGATACAATTGAATCTTCTCGCGCTCGTCGAACTAGTCCACCGGAGGCATGAGATGAGGTTGAATAATGGATGACCTAAAATCAGAAAATGAACAAAGTCTTAGATCATTTATCAAAAAACTGGATAGAATATGGCTTTCAGACTTTCGTCGTTGTCGTCAGTATTCTGATTGCTTTCTCATTAGATGCATGGTACGAGCAAAGACAATCACTAAAATCCGAGGTAAAAATCCTCAAAGAACTTCGAGCAGATCTGCAGGCTAACTATATTGAATTATCATCCATTCGGGACAGCCTTGAAAGTAGGAAACTTACCGTTGACAGTGCCATCCATTCGATTAAAAATGACTTACCCTTCAGACCTGATTTGTTTAGATTTTTAACTCGGCCCGGAGGAGGTCTGTTTAATAGTGCCAATACAGCATACAAACTGATAGAAAGTGGGGGACTTAATTTGCTTAGCAATGACTCCTTGCGAATAGGAATTACGACAATGTATGAAACAGATTTCGCCAACATTCACAGGAGACAAGATAATCTTTGGACGTTTTACGAAAACCAAGTGCATGATTTAAGACTGGATCTTTTTGAAGTTTCTGACGGAGAAAATATACCTCGCTCCAATTCAAAATATATTGAACCCAAAGATCCCGAAGCCTTACGCCAGAATCTTCGATTCAAAAATGTGTTGGTTACGATTTTTGGAGAAACAAATGGCAGAATAGTATTTCTAGGGCGAACGCTTGAGAAACTCAAACTCTTAATCCAGCAAACTGAGGAAGAAATCAGAAATTTGGAGGCATAGGCTTTGATTAAACTGTCTTTTTATTGCATAACTTCAATTCATGCTCACATTCTTACGAAAGGTTAGAAAGTAACGCGTTGAGCGGTTGAAATGGAAATAAAAAAGATCGTACATATTATTGATAATCAGTATATTAAGGATAATTCCACTTATTCAAAAGATACTGAAATGCACGATCTTAAGACAATATACAACAAGGTTGAGAGTACTTTGAAATCTCAAGCCAAAGAATATTTTGGAAAGCACGGAAATGTGCAAGAATATCCAAATCCACCCAAGCTATCAGATTTACAGATTGTCAGCCTGGCAATCACTTCTGAATGTTTACAAATAGATAGTGAAAATCTATTGTGGTCAAAGTTGAAAAAAGATTATCCAAAGTTATTTATTCAGTTGCCACATAGGACGACTTACAATAGGAGAAGAAGGAGACTTTCAGAATTAATTTCCAATTGCAATAATACAATATCAGATTACCTATATGCCGAGCAGCCGGATAATACGCTGATCATAGACTCCATGCCCATTCCGATATGCAAAATTGTTCGAGAAAAAAGTTCAACTGTTTGTAGAAATCCAGAGCGAGATGATGTAGTTGCGCGTAAAGGGAAAAACTTAGTTATGAATGGCTGGTATATAGGCTATAAGCTACATCTAATTACCACAAGTACAGGGATTTATAGAGATATGATGATCACGGGCGCTAATGTTCATGATAATTATTTTTTGAAGATAATTACCTCAGAGGATCACCATCTTCGTAATCATGAAATACTTGGGGACAGAGGATATTTAGGCAAAGCAACGCAACTGAGGTTATTTGAAGAAGTTGAAATCACCCTAAGTGTACCATACAGAAGAAACCAAAAAGATTTTAGAAAATATGACGAGGGGAAGAAGATAAAGCGTAAGCAAATTGAAGTAATATTTTCACAACTATGTGATGAATTTATGATAAGAAGAAATTACGCCAAAACATTTGATGGGCTATATGCCAGACTAACCTCTAAGTTAGCAGCAAAGACTTTCAAACAATTTTGGAATTTAAAAAATAGCAGGCCATTGAACCAAACCAAACATTCTTTGGCCGCTTAACCGCTCAACGCGTTACTTATAGTTCAAATGCTAGTTTCATAGGAAAACAGTTTAAAGAAATTTACAATTATGATGTCGAATTTACTATAAATGAAACAGAATCCTATATACGGAATGAC
>JAHHJQ010000262.1 GCA_018680005.1 Bacteroidia bacterium
ACTAAATGTTAATTGGTTCAACCAGCTGTCTTGATAACCAGGATTCGTATCATAATTGATAATCTTATTCACCAAAACAATTGCCTCTTGTTCATTTTTAGCAGGTAGTCTGCCTATAGCAATATCCAAGGCACCTTTCAAATCAGCACCTTCACCTGAAGTTAAAAGACCAAAGTAATCGTCCGTAGGAAATCCACGAATAGGGTCTAACGATTCCCTTGTTTCGTATGTAGGTACCAGATTTAAAGATGGACTGAGACCAGCAATGTTTTTGAAGTCAAATGTGGCATCTCCAAAAAGTAGCAAGTACTTAAATCCTTCGTTCCTATCATATAGCATTTTGGCAAAGTCGCGAATGGCAGTTACATCTGGTGAACCAGATGCAAATTCATTGAAAATTTCCTCAATACGAATAGTCTCAACCGATATTCCAGAATGAAGCATACGATGATTCGCCAACTGCTGAGCTTGTTCTTCCAAATTTGAAGGATGAACAATAAGCATATTAATCCCATCAAGACCGTGAAGATTTTGATTGGGTAATTGTCCTAGGGCAACAGGTGTTAGTGATTGGTCTTCATTAAAAGCAATAAATGTTCGGAGCAGTGAAGTGGAAGCATTAAAACTAGTCCGATTCTGAGTATGATTGGTAATTATTGATATAGGTTGCAGTGGATTCGAAATGTCCCATACCTTCAGTTGCGGATTCAATGTCTCTATGATAATTTGACTTGTAGCAAACTGTTGTGTATGATGGTCGCTGAAGATCAGCGGCTGGTTTTCATAGCGAATTGCCCTTCTTGCATTTACTTCTATAAGATCCAGCCATCCTGTGCTATTTCCATTGATTTGTGGAAAATCTAGTTGAATATTTAGATTATCTCCTTGTGCATTAAATGATTCTTCAATTATACCAATTCTAGCATATCTTCCTTCCGGGTCAGAAAGGTCCACACTTCCGATTAACCTACTGAATTCCTGGCCCTCGATTTTAACTTTTAATGCAGTGGTAGCATCACTTCTTGAAGCAAATACCACTTTGACGTGACCGGCGTCAGAGGAAATAAGATTTGGAAAAATAAACTTGTCGGAATAATCCCGTTGCCTAATTCCTTTAAATAGATCACCATACCAGTTCTGACCGGTACCCGATGTGGATACAAAATCATTCAACAAATTGATTTCTTCCTTTTCATATTTTAGAAATGCATCAAAACCGGTTGATACATATTCTGGAGATCCTGTTTCTTCTATTGTTTGAATTCTTTGTCCGGGAGCATCACCAATTTTTAGAAAATAATATACTCTATCGCTATAGATATTGGTTTCTACACTGAAAATGTTCCTTGAACTATCCCAAATTCTTTTATCAGCAGGTTGACCATAAAAGAGGATGTAATCTTGGACATCAAATCGTCCATCTTCCTCTCCTGAAACATGAATTTGGATTTCTTTGAGATCATCAATCCTTTCTTCATCGATATTTTCAGGCAACATACTGTTACCGTTTCCGAAAAGCCTAATATTCCTGGGGTCGACTGATTCTAGGCTAATATTTAACGCATCACTCAGAAATGAATAAGAGAGTTTATAAATACCTGCCCTATCAGAACTGATTTTGTAGATGTCTCCATCTGCTAATACAGATTGTGAGGTATAACCCTGACTAAATGCACTGACAGACCATAAGATTAGGATTGTTGCAATTATATCTTTCAATATTCTCTTAGGATTGCGCAAACTGATAGTGTTGAATCGCATCTTTTATAAGTGCAATTTTATATTGATACAAACGTTATGTAAATTGCTCTATTGCTCACAGCAAAATTACAGAGAATCGCAGTGCCTAAAAGATTTTTTACATCACTCTTCTTCAGCCTTTTCTTTTTGGTTAGCCTTTACAGCCAAGATCCAATTTTTAGTCAATTTTATGCGGCACCCTTTCAAATCAATCCAGCATTTGTCGGCAATACATATGCACCCAAGATTTCACTGAATTATCGTGACCAGTGGAGAGGATTTAATAGTGCCTATCAGACTGCCTCCTTAACCTATGAACAATTCGTCCCTCTCGTGAATAGTGGATTTGCGCTTAATATCACGGCCGATGCTGCGGGAGATGGTGTTTTCAAAACTAATGCAATAAGTGGTTTTTACACTTATCGTTTAAAAGTAAAGGAGAATCTATATTTCAAATGGGGTTTTGAAGCTAGTGTTGTACAATCAAAATTGGATTGGAACAAGTTAATATTTACTGACCAAATAGATTCTTTCTTCGGAGCATTTGACAATCTTGGCAATCCCAATCCAACCCTTGAAACTCCTCCGGACAAATTAAGAAACACATATTTGGATGTTTCGACTGGTCTAATCGTTTACAGCACAAAATGGTACGGGGGGTTTTCGCTTAAACATATAACCACACCCGATAACAGGTATTGGACCTCTTTTAGTAATCTCAATGATGGATTACCCGTAAGAACTACATTTCATGCGGGTTCTCAATTTGAACTATTCGTTGGCAATAAAAGTATACGAACGGCGTTTATATCACCGAATCTTGTTTATACGAAACAAGGAGACTTTTCTCAAGTAAATGTTGGTGCTTTTGCGAGGGTTGGAAGAATCTTTGCCGGAGCTTGGTACAGACATTCAAATTCCAATTCAGATGCTCCAATTTTTCTTGTAGGTGTTGAAGAGGGAATAATGAAAATTGGCTATAGCTATGACTATACGATTTCACAATTGGGTGGAAATACGGGTGGAAGTCACGAAATATCTGTTGTCTTCAATTTTGATAATTCGGCTGTGAATCGAAGAAAAAGAAACAGACCAGATTATAATGATTGTTTTCAATTGTTCCGATAAATAGAACTTTCGTATAAGAATTAGGTATCATATTTGTAATCCTTGTTATTTAGATTGAACCGATAATAAAACATAAAGCTTGAATCTACGAATGAAGAATTTGAGATTGACGTTACCATTGATCATTTTCTGTTGCCTTATTGCAGCATCCTGTGGTAAAAAAGGTGCATCATCAGCAACGGGATGGAATTTTAATGATGAAAAATGGGGTGGTTTTGAAAAGACCGATTATGAAGGTCAAGTGACTGGGCCGAATTTGGTATTGGTACAAGGAGGTACATTTCCTATGGGCTTGACTGATCAGGATGTGACCTTTGAATGGAATAATATACCCAGAAGAGTTACAGTTTCTTCTTTCTATATGGATGAAACTGAAGTGACCAATCATAATTATCGAGAATACCTTTATTGGTTAAGTCGTGTTTTTGGTGAAACATATCCTGAACATGTTCGAAAGGCACTTCCGGATACCTTAGTCTGGAGAGAGGAGCTTTCATACAATGAACCGCTTGTTGAGACTTATTTTAGGTATCCGTCATATGATGATTATCCCGTGGTAGGAGTGAGTTGGGTTCAGGCTAATGAATATGCAAAATGGAGAACCGACAGGGTCAATGAGATGATTTTGGTCAAAAAAGGTGTCCTAAACTTGACTATTGAGCAAAAAGATGAAGATAACTTTGATTCTGAAGCATACTTGGCTGGTCAATATACTGGTGATGTAAGAAAGAATTTAAAGGATTATGGTAATGGCACAGAAAGACAGGTGAAGATGGAAGATGGAATTCTTCTTCCTTCCTATAGACTTCCAACAGAAGCAGAATGGGAATATGCTGCATTATCCCTTATTGGTAATCAGACATCAGAAAAAGATGAACTTTATTCTGATAGAAAGATATACCCTTGGAATGGTGCGACAGTTAGAGAGCAGAAAAGAAATAAAGATCAAGGAAAGATTCTTGCCAACTTTAAAAGAGGACGAGGTGATTATATGGGTATGGCGGGAAAGCTCAATGATGCCGGTCATATCACCACCAGAGTGAGAACTTACCTACCCAATGATTTTGGATTATATGGAATGGCTGGAAATGTAAGTGAATGGGTAGCTGACATGTATAGACCATTAACGAGTAGTACACTACGTGATTCTGAGAATCATGATTTAAATCCATATAGAGGTAATAGATTTAAATCTAGAGAGATTGATGAGAACAATGCTTTGGTGCAGAAAGATAGCCTTGGTCGTATCCGTTATCGATATGTTGAGGATGAAGAAGTTACATCTAGAGAAAATTATAAAAAAGGAAACGTAAAGAACTATTTCGATGGAGACGATCCGGAATATATTCAATATTCATATGGTCTATCCACTTTAATCAGCGACAAATCCAGGGTGTATAAAGGAGGTTCTTGGGCTGATCGTGCATACTGGATGTCACCTGGTACCAGAAGGTTTATGGAAGAAGAAAAATCTTCTAGATCCATTGGTTTCAGGTGTGCAATGACCAGAACTGGAGGTCCAGCAGGAAACGATGATACTGCGGGAAATAAGTTTCAAACTAAAAGAAAGAAAGTAAAACGCAAATACAAGTAGCCGGATTAGATTAAAATGGCAAAAAGTCCTTATCGGGAAAACCGATAAGGACTTTTTTTATTTAGGATATTTGTACCATGTCGCAGCTCCGAATCAAAACTTTATACCAGATTTTTTTATCCAGCAAAGGAGTATCTACTGATACGAGATCAATTGCAGAAGGCCAAATTTTCTTTGCATTGAAAGGGCCTTCATTTAATGGAAATCAATACGCATCCCATGCCCTAGAGTTAGGTGCGATGTTAGTTGTCATAGATGAACCAGAATTTTATGACGACTCGTCAGGCAAGTATTTTCTCGTTGACAATTGTCTTTCGGCCTTACAAGACTTAGCGACTTTTCATCGTCAGCAATCAAAAGCCAAAATATTAGCGATCACCGGATCGAATGGCAAAACCACAACCAAAGAATTGATTGGGGCAGTTTTGAAGACATCTTATAATGTTAATTATACCAAAGGGAATCTCAATAATCATATAGGTGTACCATTAACCTTATTAGAATTGACAAATGAGACACAATTTGGGATTATAGAGATGGGAGCCAATCATATTGGTGAAATCAAAGATTTATGTGAAATCGCACAGCCAGATTTTGGTTTGATTACGAATGTTGGAAGTGCACATCTCGAAGGATTTGGGTCTCTTGAAGGAGTAAAGCAAGGGAAAGGGGAGTTGTATGACTATTTACGAAATACTGAAGGGTTGATTTTTATAAATTCAGATGTTCCTTCTTTGTCTGAAATGTTGACCAATTATCAAAACGTTTATGCCTATAGTCAAGGCAACAATTTTGCTAAAGGAACCAGAATTGAGATTCACGAGCAATCTTCCGGACTTAAAGTTGTGGTCGACCCAGAGGGTGAAAATCAAGCCATATTAGTTCAACTTTTTGGAATGTATAATGCTACTAATATTCTTGCTGCCATCAATGTTGGACACTATTTCGGAGTTCAATTAGATAATCTTCTTTTGGCACTCAGCAATTACGTTCCAGCAAACAAAAGGTCTCAGGTTATGAATACCAAAAGTAATACTGTAATCATGGATGCCTACAATGCAAATCCTACGAGTATGGGAAAAGCCATCGAAGCATTTTGTAAGTTAAAAGATAAAAGTAAAATTGTAATCCTTGGAGATATGTTTGAACTTGGTCCTGATTCCATAATGCTGCACAAGCAAATCGTTGATTATCTACAAGCCAATTTTGTTGGAGATTGTGTTTTGGTTGGAGAGAATTTTTGTGAAGTTGCCCCAAAAGAGTTTGATGTGTTCCAAACTACAGATGATTGCCTAGATCATTTTGCTAAATCACCAATCTATGATTCTACAATTCTTGTAAAAGGGTCTCGGGGAATGAAACTAGAACGTGTTCTCGATTTTCTCTAATGATCGATATTGATTTGATTCATGACGTAAGTTGTAATTTCATTTTTGCATGCTGCTTGATAATCCTCAAGAGAACATGGGTATATTTTCGAATGGTCATCGGATGAAGATGGAATTTCAAACCACCACCTGCCGGATGTTTTGCTTTTCCAAAAAGTGAGATACAGATCATCGATCGTAGTTTGTACGGTATGTTCCTGAAGGTTTATTTTGTTCACAAGGTCTTCTTTTGAAGAAATCGATACACCTTCCAGAAAGTACCATATCATCTGCGCAGCAAGACTATTAACTCTTTTACTTGGCTCCAATGATCCAAGGGTAATATTGTATATCCTCAATTGCGAATTAATTCCGCTATACTTAGAAATTTGACAAGCCTCAATTGCATGCATACCATTAGGTGAAATACTTCCAGAATTATCTTCCACTCCCTGAATAGCATTCAAATTAAAAACTGATCCATGACATGCTCTTATAATAGGTTCGCATCTATCAACATTTTCATGTAATTGTCCAAGGGATACGTGATTAATGAAAGCATTATGAATATATTCTAAATCGGATTTGTAGCAATAATGTCGTTGATATCCCAAAACAGCCAGATTGAACAACTTGTCAGATTTTAGGATACGTCGGTTGTTTTCCTGACTATAGAATGCAAGATTTCTATTGATTTGATTCAAAGAAATCGAGTTGTTATTATGACGGAGTGTTTGAAAAATAGAATTCAAAAAATAATCATCCTGGCTTATGAATACTACTCTTCCTTCTTCACTGAGTTCGCTGAGTGGAGAAATTGCAAATTCAGAGGTGACTTTCTTTAGATCACCTACGTCTATTACATGTAATGTTGAAAAATGATTTTTGAGCTTATAAAGCTCGGATCTGACGCAGGATGCGAATTCGGATTTGTCACAAATAATGAAAACTTTGTTCCTTTTTCCGTCTAAATCATCGTTTGTACCAAAGATTGTACTATGTCCCAAAGTGTCATCTGGGAAGTCATTGCGGTCATTTTTTGGCTCAGATATCCAATTTTCAAGCATTATTTGTTCAACTTTTAAGATTTGATGCGTATAAAGGTTCAAAGTCAGCTTCAGAACCCATGAAATTAATGTGGAGATTGACAGAGAACTAGCTGCATGCTTTTTAAAGACAGATTAGTACACATTAAACTTTTTTTTCATACATTTAAACTAACTGATTACGAAAGGTTTATAAAATTTCAACAAACAAATTGTATTTAGTGGTAGGATGTTATACATTTGGCATCTTAAAAATAGAAAATCAACAACTTTTAAAAAATTTTACCTCATGAGAAACAGAATAAGCGCAACGCTAGTTTTGATTTTTTGCATGGCTTGTCTTTCCGGAAATATGTATGCCCAGGGAGATATTATGCAGTTTGACCCCGACAAAAAGGATCGAATAGAAGTCGGTATTAATTTAGGTGCTGCATGGGCACACGGCGATTTGACCAACAATGATAACGGACCGAAGATAGGTCTAGGAGTAGGATTGCATTTGAGAAAAGCCTTTGACCATATTTTTTCGGCCAGGGTTGATCTGAATTATGCTTCTTATAAAAGTGAGATAGGAGCTTCCAATGAAACGAAAACTACATGGTTAGGTGGTGATGTCATGGGTGTTGTTTCGCTAAACAATTTTAAAATTGATAAAGGGGAGAAGAAGAGCAACGTTTATATTGGAGCAGGAGCAGGTATAGATGGATTCAAAGCTGAGCCAGATGCAACCGGTAATTTTGATGGTAGAAGAGTTGAAGATATCGAAAGTAAATTAGGCGTTCACGGTGCATTCGTCGCCGGTATTGCTTTCAAGGTTGGAAAGAATATGAGCTTTGGTGTTGAACATAAACTTATCACTCCTGTAGGGCAGAGAGCAGATTATTTGGATGGGGTTAAGTTCTTTGCAAGCGGGGGATCGTCACCTGCAAATGATGTAATGCACTTCACAAATGTAAACCTAAATTTCCACCTTGGAAAAGATGATATGGTTGATCCACTTTATTGGGTAAGTCCATTGACATATATCTATAAGGATGTGGCTGAAGTAAAAGCAAGACCTAAATTAGATCTTACAGATACAGATGGTGATGGTGTAATTGACATGTTGGATCAGGAAAAGGATTCACCTTCAGGTGCTCCGGTTGATACCAGAGGTATTGCCTTGGATAGCGATGGTGATGGTTTGGCTGATCACGAAGATAAAGAACCTTATTCCCCTCCTGGATACGAAATTGACCGAGAGGGTGTGGCTCAGGTACCTCCTCCTGCAAGAATGACTGAAGACGACGTTATCAGAATTGGTCAGGAAAGAGGATGGGATGCTGCAGCTAAGAACGCTTCAAGCATTGCTGATTGGTTCCTTCCAATTATTCATTTTGATTTTGATAGATATAATATTAAGGATACAGAAGTTGGCAAGCTTTATCAGGTTGCGACTGTGATGCAAAAGAATCCATCGATCAGAGTAGTTGCTCATGGTCATACGGATAAGGTTGCTTCTAACCGATACAACAACGTATTGTCTTACAATAGAGCTAAGGCTGCTATTGATTATATTACCATGAAGTATGGTATAGATCGTTCTAGATTTGTATTGAATTGGGGTGGTGAAGACAGCGCACTAATTGAAGCAAGTGGTAGAAACTTGATTAACAGAAGAGTCGAATTTCGTGTAGCTGGTTCGGAAACTGAGATGGGACGACCAGAAGGTCCAGAAGCAGGAAGAGGTAGTAGTTTCAGTGGTAATCGAGATGCTGGTTACTAGAAATTATTGACCATCAATAAAAAGGGATACAGGTTTATACTTGTATCCCTTTTTTATTTTATTCTACCCTTAATCTGAATTGTAATTATTCCGCATTTAGATGGAAGCAGTACTGATCATTACAAGCATACATGCATTCAATACTTCAATGCCTGCTGTTTGAGCCATATCGTATAGTTCATCATTCTCGGCACCTGGATTGAAAATTATTCTCTTAGGCTTAAGATCAAGAATGTGAGAATAATAATTGATTTGTAGTTCCTTGCGGAGATATATGGATATGGTATGAATGCTTTTCGTGACTTTGGTGATATCGGTCACTATGGGAACTCCTCCTATAGTTCCATTTCTCGTGCCCAAGGCTACCACTTCAAATCCACGCTGCCTCAATCTGGATACAGCGGCATAACTATATCGCGACTCATTAGGACTTGCCCCAATAATTAAATATCGTTTCATAAAACTTTGGCCAGAGATGATTAATGCTTAGGCCAACAAACGTACTGGAGATTCTAATAAAGACGTAAAAGTTTTTAGAAATTTAGCGCCAGTTGCGCCATCTACGACTCGGTGATCGCAGGATAGGGTAACTCGCATACGGTTACCAACTTTGATTTCCCCATCTTTTACAACAGGCTTTTGAACGATGGATCCAACTGCCAAAATACATGCTGCGGGTGGATTAATAATAGCTGTAAATTCTTCTATCCCAAACATTCCAAGGTTACTTATAGTGAAGGTGTTCCCTTGCATTTCATCAGGCATTATTTTCTTATTCTTAGCTTTAGTTGCAAGGTCTCTAACTTCAACGTTGATCTGTGACAAAGATTTGTGATCTGTGTGTCTGATAACAGGGACCACCAATCCTTCATCGATTGCAACCGCTACACCGACATGTACGTGATGATTTGTTCTTATCCTATCTTCCATCCAGGCCGAATTAATCCCGGGGTGTATTCTCAAGGCCATTGCAGCCGCTTTGACGATCATATCATTAAAGGAGATCTTCACAGGGGCAAATTCATTGAGCGATTTCCTTGCTGAAATCACTTCATTCATATCTATATCAATAGTCAAATAAAAATGCGGAGCCGAGAATTTACTTTCACCTAACCTTCTGGCTATGGTTTTACGCATTTGTGACAAAGGTGTATCCACAAAAGATTCTTCGGCCGATACAGAGGTCAACATTGCCTTCAAAAGATCTTGATCAACTTGAGGAGCTTTAGGTTTTTGTTCCGGCTGGGCCGGACGTGCACCACTGGCAATAAAGGATTCTACGTCCTTTTTAACAATCCTGCCATTATCCCCGCTTCCAGATACTTGGCGTAGATCGATTCCAGCCTCAAGGGCAATGGATTTAGCTAATGGCGAAGCTTTTACCCGGGAATCTGTATCAGATATAGCTGATGCTACTGGTTCTGGTATTGCCTGCTCAACTTTGGACTGAGATTGGGTTGTGTCTCCTTGTGGTTTTGAATCATCGCTCTTTTCTGAGGATTCAATTTCTTCATTACTGGCTTCTTCCAGGGCACTTTGGAAATCTTCTCCAGACTCACCTATTACAGCTAAGACACCATTTACTGGTACCGGTCCTTCTTTCACTCCGATATACAACAATGTGCCTTCCTGGTAACTCTCTAGTTCCATTGTAGCCTTGTCTGTTTCCACTTCGGCAAGAACATCACCGGGTTCTACACTGTCTCCAACATCCTTTAACCAACCCACTATAACACCTTCTTCCATGGTGTCGCTCATTCTAGGCATACGAATTACCTCAGCCATTATCTTGAATTTTTAGCTAAAAACTTATTTGAAGTTGTAAAGTTGCAATAATTTCGACGAATTGGTCGATTACCCATTTAACAATTTACAAACTCAAATATGCAACATTCCTCCTTATTGGTTCAGGAGACGGTTAACAATTTCACAGAATTGCCAGGAATAGGTCCTAAGTCAGCCTTGAGATTGGTACTCTATCTCTTGAAGAGTGATCCGGAGTATGCAAAGAAGCTTGGAAGTTCGATCATTGAACTAAGAGACAAAATCAAATCTTGTAAGATTTGTCACAACATTTCCGACGATGAGGTTTGTAGTATTTGCAATGATAGCAGACGCGAGGAGCATGTGCTCTGCGTGGTGGAGAACCTGAGAGATCTGATGGCAATTGAAGATACACGGCAATTCAGGGGGAGATATCATATTCTCGGAGGAGTAATCTCACCCATAGAAGGGGTGGGACCTGAGGAGTTACATATTGATTCGCTATTGGAAAGGATTGAGAGAAATGGAGTCCAGGAAATCATTATGGCCATTTCTCCTACTATCGATGGAGATACGACAATATTCTATATCAGCAAGTTGTTAGAAGGCAAAGAGATAACTATTTCTACAATTGCCAGAGGAGTGTCTTTTGGAGGAGCTCTTGAATATACTGACGAAATTACCTTAGGTAGATCCATTATTTCAAGAATACCGTATAACAGTTAGGTTGCTTAGTTAGTGATTCCATTGTATGATTCTTTCTGTTGTCATAGTTAACTATAACGTCAAGCATTTTCTCAGCCAATGCCTGAACGCCCTGGATAATTCGCTGGATGGGATTGATGCAGAATTTATCATTGTGGATAACAATTCCGAGGATAATAGTCAGGCCTATATTGAATCATGTGCTTCGAAGGATTTCCGCTATATATTAAATGATAAGAATCATGGCTTTAGTTATGCCATGAATCAAGGAATCAAACTGGCCAAAGGTAAGTTCGTCCTAATTCTCAATCCCGATACCCTGGTTGGATCTGATGCTATTCGAAACTCACTACATTATCTCGAAACGCATGGGAGATGTGGTGCTGTCGGTGTTCGAATGATAGATGGTCAGGGGAACTATCTGAAAGAAAGTAAAAGAAGTGTTCCCACAATGTGGTCTTCAATTTCTAAGATATCCGGATTCAGCCGGTTTTTTCCAAAATCCAAGTTCTTCTCTAACTATAATCTGGGACACCTTAATGAATTGGACAATCATCAAGTTGAGGTACTGACCGGAGCATTTTTACTCACCCGCAAGACAATTCTGAATAAAATTGGTGGTTTTGATGAAACTTACTTTATGTATGGAGAAGATATCGACCTTTCCCTACAAATTCTAAATCAAGGATTCTATAATTATTATATCGGTCAAGTGAGCATTGTTCACTTTAAAGGGGAAAGTACACCCAGGAGGGGATTAAACTACCACTATAATTTTTTCCATTCTATGCTTCTTTTTGTTCGAAAGAATCTTTCAAGGAATTTTCTGTTTATCGGATTCCTAAAAATAGCATTATTAGTCCTGGGTGCATTGAAATTTCTAAAGACCAATCTCAAAAAAATATTTAGTCCACTATTAAGATTTGGTCTCTATAGTATGATCGTTTGGTGTGTCAGTCAAATTTGGGCCAAATTCTATTTCGGCGAATCGGACTATTATCTTCATTCCAATCATCAGTATCTCATTTTTATTTATGGCGGAATATGGACTATTAGCTATTATACTTTGAAAGACAGATCAATGGAGATCTACAATGCCTTCAAAGGGATTTTGACTGGAATGCTGGTAATTTTAATTCTATATGGCTTAGCATCATTGGAATGGAGGACTTCTCGTGCTGTAATCATTTTGAGTGCAGCAACCATTTTAGCGATAGAATTCATAATTGGTTTCATAACTTTCCGAAGAAGACACGGCTATTGGAGTTTAAAAGAGAAAGCACCACAAGGAATACTCGTTGGGATGTCTGCAGATACTGAGGTACACTTCAATTTCTTAAAATCTAATTCGAGCGTTCAATATCTCGGGTATGTATCAGAGGAAGAATCGACAGAGAATCATTTCTTGGGGAATATCGGAGATCTTGATCAATTGCTTGCTCAGCATAAAGTTCATGTGTTAACTTTTATTACCGATGCCTTGGAAATTGACAAGATCATGAAAGTGATGGTTCACTTCGGCTCCGGTCTTAAATATCTGATGTTTTCAACGTCTTCCAATGTGCTTCTTGATAGTCCGGATAAAAATTCTCGAGGTGCCTATACAATTGTAGAATTGAAATGGAAAATCAATACTTCCAAGAATCGATTATTGAAGCGAGGACTTGATGTTTCTCTATCAGTATTGTTCATGCTGATAACACCCCTTGTCATATGGATTATCGAAAGAAAGAAAGGCTGGATTCCCAACATCAAGAGAACTTTTCTTGGACAATGTTCATGGGTAGGATATAATTCGCAGGATGAAACACTAGAAAACCTTCCTTCCATAAGGCCGGGAATATTGGAGATAAAAGCGGTGAATCGGGCGGTTCATCTTCAAAATTCCTTTTATGCGCGTGAATACAACATTTGGAAGGATTTGAAGATTATCTTTGGTTCATTTTCCAAATTAGGAAGTAAAGCATAGCAGTGTGAGTGTAATCAAAGGGATTCAGGAATTAGCAGCAAAATATTTTGATCAAACCGTCGCATGCAGAAGACATCTGCATCAATATCCAGAATTATCATTTAATGAAATAGAAACATCAAATTATGTGGCTAGTCAATTGGATCAATTAGGGATCACATATAAGCGCGGTATTGGCGGACATGGTCTGGTAGGAGAGATACAAGGTGAGTCTGACAATGGAAAAGTAACGGCACTCAGAGCAGATATGGATGCGCTTCCGATACAAGAAACCAATGAGGTATCCTACAAATCTCAGAATTCAGGCGTAATGCATGCCTGTGGTCATGATGTACACACCTCTTCACTATTGGGATGCGCCAGGATATTATCGAAGATAAGGTCTAGATTTGGAGGGACGGTTAAATTAATATTTCAACCTGCTGAAGAGAGATTGCCTGGAGGAGCATCACTAATGATTAAAGATGGCGTATTACTTAATCCAGAACCACGATCTATTTTTGGTCAACATGTCCATCCTCCGCTGGAAACAGGTAAAGTTGGATTTCGACCTGGAATATATATGGCATCCGCAGATGAAATCTTTTTGACTATTAAAGGGAAAGGCGGACATGCGGCACTACCGCACGATACTATTGACCCATTGGTTATTTTGTCAAATGTCATATTGGGATTGCAGGGGATTGTAAGCAGAAATGCGAATCCGACAATACCTACAGTTCTTAGCTTTGGCAAAGTCAATTCCGATGGTGGGGCTACCAATATAATTCCGGACAGAATCATGCTAGAAGGAACGTTTAGAACTCTTGATGAAGACTGGAGAAAAAGAGCCCATGAACTCATAAGGAAAACTGCCACGTCAATAGCTTTAGGCATGGGAGGCACGGCTGAGATAGACATAAAAGTAGGTTACCCATGTCTGACAAACAATGAGATGCTGACCCAAAAAGCAATGTCCGCTGCTATAAACTATTTGGGTCCTGAAAATGTGGTTGAATTGCCAGTAAGGTTGACTGCTGAGGATTTTGCCTATTATACACTCCACACAGATGCCTGTTTCTATAGATTGGGCACGGGCAATGCAGAAAAAGGCATTACATCACCGGTTCATACCAGCAGTTTTGACGTTGATGAGGATTGTTTGGAAGTCGGAAGTGGTCTCATGTCATACCTTGCGATTCAAGAATTGACCTAGGAATTAGGAATGAAAATTGCTTATATATAGATAATTCTCATTTGAAGTAATAGATGAGTAACCTCCTTCCTCAAGCAGGCGTACAAATAAGCAGCGACCTGCGGTAGACACCTATCTCTGTCATCTTATTATCAATCAACTAAAACGTATTATCCCACATGGCAAAAATTCTAATAGTCGACGATGAAAAAAGTATACGAAGGACGATAAAAGAAATATTAGAGTTCGAAAAATATGATGTTGATGAGGCATCAGATGGGCTGGAGTGTCTGGTCAAACTCAAAAGAGACAAATACGATGTAGTCATTATGGATATCAAAATGCCAAAAATGGATGGCATGGAAGCACTTGATAGAATTCAACTTCTGGTGCCTGATACTCCTGTTATAATGATTTCGGGGCACGCAAGTATAGATACCGCAGTCGAAGCTGTTAAAAAAGGAGCATTTGACTTTATATCCAAACCACCTGATTTGAATAGGCTGCTAATCACGGTTAGGAATGCGATGGACAAATCTTCTTTAATTACCGAAGCCAAAGTTCTTAAACGAAAAGTATCAAAATCGAAAGTTCAGGAGATCATCGGTGAATCTGAGCCTGTCAAGAGAATAAAGGATACAATAAAGCGAGTTGCCCCAACCGAAGCTAGGGTGTTGGTGACCGGTGGCAATGGAACCGGAAAAGAGCTGGTAGCGAGATGGATTCATGAACAGAGTCATCGTTGTGCTAATCCAATTATTGAGGTAAATTGTGCAGCTATCCCATCTGAACTAATTGAAAGTGAATTATTTGGTCACGAAAAAGGTTCATTCACCTCAGCTATCAAACAAAGAATTGGAATGTTTGAACAGGCAAATGGAGGAACCATTTTTCTCGATGAAATTGGGGATATGAGCCTTTCGGCCCAAGCCAAAGTGCTGAGGGCACTTCAAGAAAACAAGATTACCAGAGTGGGTGGGGAAAAGGAGATCATAGTAGATGTAAGGGTAATTGCTGCGACGAACAAAGATCTAAGAGAGATGATTGAGGAGAAGAGATTTCGAGAAGACCTCTATCATAGATTAGCTGTAATAATTATTGATGTACCAAGCTTGAATGATAGAAAGGACGATATTCCACTATTGGTAGATCATTTCAATAAATTGATTTGTACAGAATATGGTATTCCTCCAAAGAAGTTTACTAAGGAAGCTATAAAAGCATTACTGAAAGTATATTGGACTGGAAATATCAGGGAGTTAAGAAATGTAATCGAACGATTAATTATTCTCAGTGGTGATTCAGTTGGAGCTAAAGATGTTGAGTTATATGTGAAATCAGCAGAACCAGAAAGAGTTCTGAAATAACAAATTACGAAACGAAAAAAGAGCCCGTCTTCCTTTGGTTGATGGGCTTTCTTGTCTGACAATAGACTTGAAGTCAAAAAATATTTAATATTTGCATTTTGTATTCACTGCTTTTGATAAATAATAGATTATGAGCACAATTAATCATCCACATGAGCCTCGCCCAATGAAGAAATGGGCGAAACACAAGGGTGAAAACTCTTGGACCATGTTCAAGGTGATGTCCGAATTTGTCGAGGGTTTTGAAACTTTGAATAAGATAGGACCATGTGTTTCAATATTTGGTTCTGCAAGAACAAGAGAAGGAGAGAAATATTATGAGATGGCAGTAGAATTAGCCAAAAAGCTGACTATCGAAGGATTTGGAATCATCACAGGAGGAGGACCTGGTATTATGGAAGCAGGAAACAAAGGTTCTTATATGGAAGGTGGTGTTTCTGTTGGATTAAACATCGATTTACCATTTGAACAAAATCACAATCCCTATATCGACCGGGATAAGAACCTGGATCATCGCTACTTCTTTATTCGAAAAGTGCTCTTTGTTAAATATGCACAGGCATTTGTTGTTCTACCAGGCGGATTTGGTACTATGGATGAACTGTTTGAGGTTTTAACTTTGATTCAAACAAAAAAAATTACCAAAGTACCGGTCATTTTACTCGGCAAAACATTTTGGACAGGATTGAAGGAATGGATTACGAGTGTCGTGCTGGAGGTTGAATCGAACATAAGTCCTACTGATCTTGATCTCATGCCTATTGTAGATGATATAGACGAGGCTGTACGGATTATTTCCGAATTCTATGGTGCGGATAGCGATTCTGAGTTATCACCAAATTATGAGCTCTAATTGATTAAATACCATGATAATCCAAATCTGAAGGAGCTATCGTAGTTTGGATAAGGAAAGACAAAATAGTCTTTGTCTGTATTTATAAAATCCTCGAGGTGTTCCATTTTTAAGAAAGCTCGCATTTTCCTCACTTTGAAAGAAAGGTAAAAGTCTACCTGAAGCAAGGGGTCCAGTTCAAAACTGTCAGTACGATAAAATTGCCCTATTAAAGGCATATATTGATCTGCACGATAACTATCAACAAACCGGGCATCAAATCCCGCTCGGAGCAACATGGCATTCTTAAAAACACGCCCCTGAAAGTAAAGATTGTGTTTGGAGAACAATGACGGAACTGCTAAATCAGTTGATGAACTATTTTGATAAACCACATAATTATCTAAATGTATCTTACCTATCTTGAAGTTCTTTTCTATGCTAATTTGCAATAGCGAGATTGACGAGGTTTTCTGTTCTGGTCTCAGCTGGGCGTTAATGAAGACGTAATTGTTTATGAAGTGATAACCAAACCCAACAGTAGTGTTTATTGACTCAATGCCATATTCCCCTCTTAAAGTAAGCTCGTTTATGTTTTTGAAATCGTTTTGCCACAAGAATACCCCGGATATTGGTGCATTTCTTTGAACCAAAGATGGTTGATAGTTTTGATTTAGCAAATATGCTTTGAAAAGCCCTGCCTTTTTGAGATCGAAAATAAAATCCCCCGATATTCTATAGGTGCCAACATTGTCACCTGCGATCACAAATCGATTAGTGGTAAACAACTGAATTGATGGGTTGATCTCGAGGAAGGCATCACCAGTCAAAGTCATATAGCTGGCTGAAGTATCAGATACTTCATTTTGAACCTGATGATGATCATATTTTACTCCGATCTCAAAATTGTTTTTTGAATCGGTATTTTGAAATCCCATTTTACCAAGCCCCAACTTGACATGATTACTTATTCGTTTTTCGGAGATATATAACCTAAGCCCCTGAGGGTTTACCTGCAGATCTTCATAGAAAGAGGAATCACTGGCCAGAATACCATCTCCATATTTATAGAAATTGTCCTCAAATGTGAAAATGTTTGAAACCAACAATCCCGAAGGGTTGATGCTATCATTTTCGATTTTCAAAAGTTTAAGGGACTGGTGCAGTTGATAGCTTCGTTGTTGATGACGAGTTTGAGCATCTTCCAGAACCACAGGGATTGTTGTTGCCTGTTCATAATCGGCTATCCCAAACAAAGTGTCCGTTGTAATTCCGCCATTTTCTTCTGATTCTATGCCATTGGAAAGAAAGGATAGATGTGCCTGGTATTTTTCATTATCTGATCTAAACTTCAATCCCAGGTGCAAATTGGAATGATCAGTTTGCTGTCGTTGATATATTCCTACTTGCTCCATTCTTCTATAGTCAACAGCAATCGAAAAATTATCAATAAATGACCTGGCAAATGTTGCATCAAAGAATTGGTTATCTTGGTTGGACTGAGAATATCCAAAATGCGTAAAAGACTTATTGAGAAGATAAAATCGTCTGTCTTTGTCTGTATATTTCCAAATATCAAATTGGCGTAATCCTATTTCAAAACTTTCATGATCCATTTGTTGGTAAACCAATGGTTTCGAAGCACTTCCCACATTGCCAAGATGCAAGTAGTCATTTTTCAATTTTCTACTCCAATCATACTGATGTACTAATTCATGTAACGCTGTGTCGCTTACTCTACGGACCAGATAGGGCTGAGACAGCATATAGGAAGAGGCATCCAAGGTATCTTCTTCCAATTGCATATTGAAGAAACGATCCCTGTTTTCTAGAAAAGAAAAAGTATCAAGAGAGGATTGTTGTGGAAAACCACCTCTCTGTTGTGCACTTAATTCTGATGCACAGATAGGGAAAAGGCAAAAGAAGATTAAACAGAATAAAAAATATCTCAAATTAAGATTTCGATTGACCTTTAAAGTAACGTTCAATTGCAATGAATCTATACTAGAGATTCAAAATTGACGGGTTCATGCCCATGGAAGAAAATCCTCCGTCGTGGAATAAATTCTGCATAGTCACTTTTTTTGTAAAATCTGAAAACAAGACTACGCAATAGTCTGCGCATTCTTCGGCTGTTGCATTTCCAAGTGGTGACATCTTTTCCGCGTAATCAAAAAACTCCTGGAATCCCTTAACTCCACTCCCTGCAGTCGTCCAAGTAGGAGATTGAGATATGGTATTGACGCGTACTTTATTCTTTTCACCAAAATGATAACCAAAACTCCTCGCAAAAGATTCAAGAAGTGATTTGGCCTCAGCCATTTCGTTATAATCAGGAAAAGTCCGTTGTGCGGCCATATAAGTGAGTGCTACTATAGATCCTTCCTCGTTCATGGCATCTTGTTTCATAGCCACCTGCATGACTTTGTGAAAAGATATAGCAGATATGTCGAATGTCTTGAGCATCCAATCATGATTCAATTCTGTATACCCGCGATTCTTTCTGACATTGATAGACATACCGATAGAATGAAGTATGAAATCGATTTTACCACCAAGAGCTTCTACAGATTTTGATATAAGATTTTCCAAATCTTCAATGCTGGTGGCATCGGCAGGAATGACCTCTGCATTTAATTTATCCCCTAATTCCTGGATTTTTCCAAAACGCATGGCTACAGGTGCATTAGTCAAAGTAATTGACGCACCTTCTTCGACTACTCTTTCTGCCACTTTCCATGCGATGGATTGGTCATCAAGCGCACCGAATACTATTCCTCTTTTTCCTTTCAATAGATTGTTAGACATATTCTTTTCTTTTTAAGTTGGTTATGATGTCTCAGTTATGAGTTGTCTTGCATTTTCAATCGCAGCTTCCGAAGGAGGATCTCCACTAAGCATCATTGCGATTGCTCGAATTCTTTGTTCACCTTCTAATTCTGTAATCCGAGTGGTTGTAGTCTTGTCTTTTGAATGTTTTGATACGAACAAATGCTTGTCCGCTCTTACGGCTATTTGTGGTGTATGGGTGATTACGATGACTTGATGTTTCTTAGCCAGCGATTCTAAGATTTGGCCCATATGCATTGCGGTGCCGCCTGATATTCCAGTGTCTATCTCATCATATACTAGAGTTGGGAGAGGAATGGCATCGGCCACTTTGGATTTAACTGCTAGTGTTAACCTGGATAATTCACCACCCGAAGCAATCGATTTGACAGGGAGAAAAGGACTACCGGGATTGGTAGAAAAAAGAAATTCAACCAGATCCAAACCTGTTAAATTAAAGCTTTCAATGGTGCTGATTGAGATTTGTAGTCGAGCACTTTCCATGTTCATCTTAAATAATTTCCGGTGAACATCATTGACAAAGTCTTCGATTACAGATTTTCTTTTACTGCTCAATTCTTTAGCGAAACCCTTCATTTCTTCCGCTAAGGCGCTGATTTCTTCCTTCAAATGATCTATGCTATAAGCAAGATTTTCAAAACTGCTCAATTGCTGGTTGAGTTCCTGATATAGTTGCAATAATTCTTCTTCAGTCCGTTTGTGATGCTTATTGAACATTCTGTAGATGACATCCAGTCGATTGTTGATATCTGCCAAGCGCTCTTGGTCCAGAATGGGTTCTAGCTGTCCACCGGAAATTTCAGCTGCAATATCCTCCAGTTCAAGCAAAGTGGAAGTTAATTTTTCTGACAGCATTCTGGCATGGTCATTCACCTCCGCAACGTTGGTAAAACTAGAACACAATCTTCTTAATTGATCCATAATATTGTCTGGGTTCTCCGACAATAGTAGCGTCGCATCACTATAAGCATTTTGAATCGATTCCGCATTTTCGATTCCTTTTCTCTCCTTTTCCAGTAGATTCACTTCACCTGCCTGAATATTTATTTCTTCGAATTCACTTAGTTGGAATTTCAGGAAATCCTGTGCTTTGTCCGAAGTGTTTGCCCTGGTCTGCAATTCTTCCAACTGCTTCAATTTCTTCTGATACGATTTATACTTGATCTGATATCTACCAAGTAACTTTGAATTATTTGCTAGAGAATCCAGCATACGAAGTTGAAATGACACGTTATTGATGTCTTGTGTCGCAAACTGTCGATGCATGTCAATGAGGTTATCACATAGCGTCTGAAGATTTACTAATGTTGTTGGTGTATCATTGACAAATGCGCGGCTTTTACCCGAAGCGAAAAGCTCTCTCCTCACAATTGTTGTATCCGCATAGTCTAAATCGGCCTGCTTAAAATATGACGCGATATCGTATTTCGAGATTTGGAATGTAGCTTCTACAATACACTTTTCAGCAGGATCTTTTAATGTTTTAAGATCCGCTCTTTTGCCAAGGATCAATTCCAAAGCCCCGAGGATAATTGATTTGCCCGCACCAGTTTCACCAGTGATTATCGTTAGTCCTTTTGAGAAATCTAGTGTGATTTCGTCAATGATTGCATAATTTTTTATGTAGAGCCTCGAAAGCATGTTCTAATCTTGACCTGCAAAGGTAAAAACCCAAGCTACAATAAATGAATTTTCAATGGTCAGACAAAATGTATTCTTCTACACATTCTGCTAGAGCAGATATTGATGGAGTTCGCGGAACCCTGAAAGACTCAATATCTGATTGAAGCGCAGTTGTCGCCGTTGATGTGCCGATTACGAAAATGGTCTGATCTGTCAGAATTTCACTATTCATCAGATAAGCTGTAAGATTCATTGGACTTGTGAAAACCAGAATGTCATGATAAGAGAGTTCCACATTGGTTTTTGGTCTGTTTTCATAAACGACCAGATCGATATATATCATCTTTTCTTGAAGATAAGGCCTAAGCGAATCCATAGAATTGGTTCCTTTTACAAAAACGACAGATTGATCACTAGCCACTTCAAGAAATGATTTTGCAGTTGCAAAAGCGTCTGCAGTTCCAACAAAATCGACACTATTCACAAATGATTCAAGAAATGAAGCAGTACTATTTCCAAAGACGGCAAATTTTACATTTTTTCCAATTCTTAAGCCTTCCTTTTCAATGTTGTCAAAAAAGAACTTTACACCTTTCTGGCTGTAGAAGAATATCCAGTCTGACAAGGGTATACTTGAAAAAGTGACAACACTAAAATCGATTAAAGATTTTGTCGTAATTTTTTTTGAAATCGTTGACAATTGGTTGATGAATTCTTTTGATCTATCTCGGGACCGGGTCAGAAATATGGAAGGTGCCATTCATCAAGTAACTTGGAAACGTTTAAATAATTGATGCGCCAGTCCAGCCGAAGTACTGGAAGAAATTTGGACAAACTCGACAGGGGAATTGATCGAAATAGCATAAGCTGCATGCGTATGATAATTACCATGTTGATCTCTTCGACAATGAACTCCCAATGGTAAGTGACATCCCCCATCGAATAATCGGAGTACTTGTCGTTCAACATTAGTACACTGGGAAACATCGTTGCAATGGATTTTTTTCAATAACCGTCTCAGCGATAATGAATTTTTCCTGGTTTGTATCGCAATGACACCTTGTCCCGGAGCTGGAATGAATTCTCTTGGGTTGAATTTAATCACAAAGAAATCACCTAGATCAATTTCCAAGCGAGACAAACCCGCTGCTGCCAATATAATAGCTTCAAAATCTCCATCTGCAAGTTTCTTAAGTCTGGTAGGAACATTTCCTCGGATATCTTTGATAATTGCGTCCGGTTTAAAGTGTAAGATCTGTGCTTTTCTGCGTGCAGATGATGTTCCAATAACCGGATTTGCTTTTAGGGACAACTCCTGGGTATTATCCACACAAGATTTTCTTATGATCAACCAATCAGCCGGATCAGCTCTTTCTAATACCGCTCCTAAAACAAGACCTTCCGGTTGAGTCGTAGGTAAATCTTTCAGTGAATGAACTGCAATGTCAATCGATTCTTCTAACAAATGATCCTCCAACTCTTTAGTAAAGAAGCCTTTACCTTCAATCTTATCGAATGATAAATTTTGAATTTTGTCCCCCTTGGTTTTGATAATCTTTAGATCACTATCTATACCTTCTTTCTCAAGTAATTTTTTGGTAACACGGGCTTGCCACAAAGCGAGTCTGCTTCCACGAGTGCCTATAATCAATTTGTCTTCGAAATTGTCCAAAGTTCTCACTTCAATTTTGAGCTCACAAATATATCATAATAGCTCATGCTGCATGTTTTTATCGAGGAGGATAATCATTAATTTTCTACCTTTATATTATGCAAATCACAGCAATAGAGCTTTGCAAACTACTGAATGGCACAATAGAAGGGGACCCTGATGTAGTGATCAAAGGCCCCAGTAAAATTGAAGAAGGCACTCCTGGTACGATTAGTTTTTTTGCTAATCCAAAGTACGAGTCATTTATTTATACGACCAAAGCATCTGCACTGCTGATACCACGTGAATTCAAACCAACTAAGGAAGTTGCTTCAACTTTGATAAGAGTGGACAACGTCTATGGTGCGATAAGTCAATTGCTGGACGCTTTCGGTCATCAACCGTCCAAACCAAAAGGTATTTCAGAGCACGCTCTGGTTCACGATTCGGTTAAAGCAGGCGATAACCTTGCAGTAGCTGAATTTGTCGTTATTGGCGAGCAAGTGAATATTGGAAATGATGTTACGATCTATCCTCAGGTGTTTATAGGAAAAAACGTGAAGATTGGATCCAATGTGACTTTGTATCCAGGTGTCAAGATTTATCATAGTTGTGAAATTGGCGATAATTGTGTCATTCACTCAAATACAGTAATCGGTGGAGATGGTTTTGGGTTTTTGCCTAAGGAAGACGGAACTTATACGAAAGTTAATCATACCGGAAATGTTATCCTGGAAGATGACGTAGAGATCGGCTCCAATTCAACAATAGATAGGGCGACCATAGGTTCAACAGTCATCAAGAAAGGTGCAAAATTAGACAACCTCATTCATATTGCGCATAATGTGGAAATTGGTTACAATACAGTCATTGCAGCCCAAACTGGAATTGCTGGTAGTACCAAGATTGGTGATAACTGCATGATTGGAGGTCAATGTGGGTTTGTTGGCCATATCGCTATAGCTGATGGATCAAAATTTCAAGCCAAATCGGGAATCTCTTCATCAATAAAAGAACCGAATAAGGAATACTATGGATATCCTGTCTTGCGATATTCGCAATACCAAAGGTCCTATGTTCATTTTAAGAACTTGCCACAATTAGCTAAAAGAGTGTTGGAATTAGAAAAAAAGCTAGCTGTTTTGGAGCAATCCTCCAAAACAGTCATTTAAGTATCATCTGGAAAGCCTCCGGTCTCACGAAAGAATATTTATTTATATTTGAGCGCTTTTTTCAAAAGTAGTATGTCATTCTGTGCATTCTAGAATAATTCATGAAGCAACAAACGATAAATAGTGAGGCCACTGTAAGTGGTATCGGTCTGCATACAGGCGAAAAGGTTACGATGACATTCAAACCTGCACCTGCTAATAATGGATATAAGTTTATCCGCACCGATCTTGAGACACATCCCGAAATCCTGGCGGAGATTGTAAATGTTGTCCGTACCAATAGGGGTACAACGATCAGAAAAGGTTCAGTAGAGGTCAATAC
>JAHHJQ010000269.1 GCA_018680005.1 Bacteroidia bacterium
GATTGAGTAGGATCATTTTTACAGCCCAAAAGAAATAGAGAGATGAGAAAAAATATGAGAAGCTTTGTAGTATCGATCATGTCCGGGATATTATTTTTTTGCCAAAAGTAAGGTAATGCCCAGAATACTCAAGACACCGATCTTGATCCACTTGGTAGTCGTCCAAAAGGATGGTTTGGATAGATAGGTATTCAGTTTTCCAGCCAACCATGCGATCATACAGAAGATGATGATGCCCTGGATCATAAATATGCCACCCAGAATAATCATCTGAGTGGGAATCCAAATGCCATCTGATGTGATGAATTGGGGTAGTAGTGCAAGAAAAAACAAGGAGACCTTTGGGTTGAGCACATTCATAAAGAATCCGGTTCGGATCAATTGCCAGTGGCTTCGAGTTTCGACAACTCCTGAAGAGAAGTCCGAATCTACCTTAATAGGTCGTTCTTTATAGGCCTGATAAGCCAGGTAAAACAGATACGCCGCTCCCAGATATTTGATCACATTGAATAAGCCTGCGGATTGCTGAATGATCAATGAAATACCGGTAGCTGCAGCAGCTGTATGCACCATGATGCCGCTGATCAGTCCGATAGAAATTAGTATTCCCGTCTTTGCACCGCGTGCAAGACTCTCCGTGAGCACATAGATATTATCCGGACCGGGCATGAAGGTCAATGCCATAGATGCCAGCAAAAAAGAGAGTATAAGTTGAAGTTCCACGAATAATATTATGATCTCTGATATTTACAACCACTTACCTACTTACCTACTTACCTCTAAAGCCTAGAGCCAACCGTGTTTCGCCTACAACCTACCACCCCTCGCTGGTCATAATAAACATTGGCTGCATTTCGAAGCTGTGATAGTACGGTCGAAATCTTTCGGTATTGTAGTATTTTTTAACATCCACAACCTTATTCGTACTGGTTACGACATCAATAGGTACATTGTCATATCTACCATTCTTCAATACGATCAGTCTACCATCTATACCTTTCAGGATCAGATCCAATGCCAGATTTCCATAGGCCATGGGTATGATCGAATCGATAGCATCCGGATCACCACATCTGACCAGGTATCCCAATTTTTGATTGATAATATTGACAGTCTTGCCATTGTTATATTTAGGAGAAATTTCCTTAATACCAGCGGCTACCATATCGCCGATTCCACCTAATTTGGCATGACCGTACTGGTCTTTTTCAGCATTCTCAAAAATCATTTCACTACCGTGCATCATAGCGCCTTCAGATACGAGAAGGATAGAATACTTACTAGGATTTTCATTTCTGTCTTCTATCAGGTGTTGTGTCAGCTTATCGACATCAAACTCATATTCTGGGATTACACATCGATTTGCTGCTCCTGCCATTGTCGGCAGCATTGCTGTGAATCCAGCATATCTACCAAAGACTTCCAATACCATGATCCGTTCGTGTGATCCTGCAGCGGTTCTCAGGTTGTTGGTCAAACTGATTGTCCTGGTGACGCATGTACTAAAACCAATGCAATAGTCTGTCCCCGGTACATCATTGTCCATTGTTTTAGGTATCGCAACGACCTTCATCCCTTTTCTGAAAAGATGGACGCCATAGCTCAATGTATCATCACCTCCAATGGGGATGAGGTAATCGACGCCTAGCCATTCAAAATTCTTGATGACTTCGTCTGTCAGATCATTGACATCGGCAGAATATGTGCCTTTCAAGTGTTCCGGAACTGCTGCTTTGGGTACATGACTTGGACGTGTCCTTGAAGTGTGAAGGAATGTACCACCAGTTCTACCAGCCTTGTTAACGATCTTGTTGGTTAGAAAACTGAAGTTATCACTGTTGTCAAATTTTTTGTCTCTGACTATATCAATAACGCCTCCCCAGCCTCTCTTGATTCCAATGACTTGGTATCCCTCTCTGATTGCTCTGATCGTTATTGCTCTAATTGCCGGGTTCAATCCCGGCACATCACCACCACCGGTAAGGATGGCGATTACACCTCTGATTTTTTTTGTTTTTGCCACTTAAATATATTTTTTCTTGAATAAAGTTAGGATTCGATTACTTGGCCATGATGTCAATCAATCTGAACAAGTTCTTATCAATTTTATGTGAATTTTTTATAGCCTCTGTAAGTGGAGTATACACCACGTCATTATGGATCTGTCCGACCATGACATTCTTTTCACCACGCATCAATCCTTCAACAGCTGCAACACCAAGACGCGTACCCAAAAGACGATCATTACAGCTGGGTGATCCTCCTCTTTGAATATGACCCAGAACAACTACACGACAGTCCAATTCACGAAATTCTCTTTTGACACGATCGGCTATCTGAAATGCACCACCTTCTTCATCTCCTTCGGCAACCATCACGATATGAGATGATTTCTTCCTTTTAAGCGCTTTGTTGAGTGTTTTGATCAGATTGAGGACATCATCATCCATTTCCGGAATTAAAATAGATTCTGCTCCACCTGCTAATCCTGAAATTAGTGCGATAAATCCAGAATCCCTGCCCATTACTTCTACAAAGAATACGCGATTATGAGAATCAGCAGTATCTCTGATCTTGTCCAGAGCATCAATCACGGTGTCTAATGCAGTGTCAAATCCAAGCGTAAAATCAGTTCCATGCAAATCATTGTCAATGGTACCGGGAATGCCAATTACAGGTATTTGATATTCTTGATGGAGCGCAAGAGCGCCGGCAAATGTGCCGTTGCCACCAATGGCCACTAATCCATCGATATTGTGTTTCTTGAGATTCTCGTATGCCTTCTTCCTACCTTCAACTGTTCGAAACTCTTCGCTTCTGGATGATTTTAGAATTGTACCTCCTCTTTGCAATATATTTCCAACGGACCTGGCGTTCATATTGGCGAATTCTCCTTTGATCATGCCACGGTACCCGTGCTTAATTCCAACCACCTGCATCCCATAGTGAAGTCCGGATCTGACAACTGCTCTGATACACGGATTCATGCCGGGAGAATCTCCTCCAGAAGTAAATACTCCTATTTTTCTCATCTATATATTTTTACCGAAAAATTATCCAATAAATCGAATCGAAGCGGCAAAGATAAGCAACCTCAAGACTAAGTCAAATCTCTGAACTTTTGACTTCATGTTCAAGACAATAAACATCAACTAAACCTATGATTTATATCATTAGGGAATGCTGGAAAATGAGGACGAAATATTGTAAAATTGTGGCTTCTTTTTTCATGATAAATTGATTAAATATTCCATTATGCCTACATCCAACCTCACAAGCTCGAAATTAGAATCACTCCTGGGATCAGAGAGTGAATTCCTCTTATCCCATCAATGTCAAACCATCTCTAAGGATCATCTTCATTTACCTGGTCCTGATTTTATCGATAGGGTGATGAGTGACTCCGATCGTTCACCAGCGGTATTGCGAAATTTGCAGACACTTTTCAATACTGGTAGATTAGGAGGAAGTGGATATGTTTCCATACTTCCGGTGGATCAGGGCATCGAACATACTGCAGGAGCATCGTTTGCACCAAATCCAATATATTTTGATCCTGAGAACATTGTAAAACTAGCGATAGAAGGTGGATGTAATGCAGTGGCTTCAACACTAGGAGTATTGGGTTCGGTATCAAGAAAGTACGCGCATAAAATCCCTTTCTTGTTAAAGATCAACCACAACGAGTTGATGACATACCCCAATAAGTTTGATCAGATCATGTTTGCCAGTATTGATCAGGCATTTGAAATGGGGGCAATAGCAGTGGGTGCAACGATATATTATGGTTCTGAGAATAGCAATAGACAGATACAGGAAGTGACAGAGGCATTCGAATACGCGCATAGCCTGGGTATGGTCACTGTATTGTGGGCTTATCTGCGGAATTCAGGTTTTAAAGCAGACAAGGATTATCATGCAGCGGCGGATTTGACAGGACAGGCCAACCACCTGGCTTCTACGATTCAGGCAGACATTGTCAAACAAAAGCAAGCACAGAATAATGGTGGTTTCAATGCCATTAATTTTGCCAAGACACACGACAAAGTATATTCTGATTTAAGTTCGGATCACCCGATTGATCTGACTCGATATCAGGTTGCCAATTGTTATATGGGCCGGGCAGGATTGATCAACTCCGGAGGAGCTTCAGGATCTAATGATTTAGCTCAGGCGGTTAAAACAGCTGTGATCAATAAGCGAGCAGGTGGAATGGGAATGATATCTGGTAGAAAAGCATTCCAAAAGCCAATGAATGTAGGCGTTGATTTATTGAATGCCATTCAAGATGTTTATTTGAGCGAGGAAATTACCATCGCTTAAATTATTGTTTATGGATATCTGGCTGCTTCATTTGAGGTTGAAACTTCGTGGCAGTCAGTTATCCTTAAGCATTCTAATTAGGCAGACCATCTAAGTTTTTCTTTCTAAGAAATACCGATTCATCGGTTGGAAATAATGATCGGCCCAACCCTGGACATATTGGGCACCATGTTCAGGCAATTGGGAATGAAACATGGTCAGTTCCGTCTTGCCATCCCTTTCGGTGAGTTCTATTTCAAGAAGTGAATCTTCTTCATTTTCATGGAATTCAGTCGTTCGCCAGGATTGTACAATTTTTTTGTTGGGTACCAGTTCCAGATTTCTACCTGATATATATCCATCCCATGCAGTAAAGGAACTTCCTATCTCATTGGAAATCGAAGCTTCGCCACCAGTCATTTCCGAATGCCCTTTTGAATCCATCCAGGTATCGAATACTTGTTGGGGCGTGGCTTCAATTATTGCTTTGATGGTAAATTTCATAATTAGAAAAAGTAGTTATTATTTGATGGCTTTGTGTTTTTTCATTAGACGCAATACTTGTTTGAGTGGCAGTGCCTTGGCCTCGGATTTATTATGGCCTTGCATCGTTTCTGCCGCAAATAGTGCATTGATAATAGCTTCTTCAGTGGCTTCAATAGTTGCAAGGAACAAAGGTGACATTGCTGAATTCCTGAGATACCGACCTTCGTAACTGCTATTCTCACTTTGATAGGGAATTCTGATTTGCTCGGCTGTGGATACTGCAATGACATAATCACCACTTCCGTTGGATGCGATTCCTCCTGTTTTGGCCAATCCCATCATAGCCCGTTTGGCTACGCGTTTAAGATTTCTGGCATCTATCGGGGCATCCGTCATAACGACCATCATACAGGAGCCATCCGATTGTTCCATGATCTGACGACGAAATGCAAATTGTTCTAGTTCCTGACCCACAGGAACACCATTGATTTCAAGGACACCTCCAAAGTTAGCCTGGACCAGTACGCCAACCGTATAACCACCCAATGATTCTGGTAAAACCCTGGAGGAAGTACCTATCCCGCCCTTATAACTAAATGCAATAGTACCTGTGCCGGCGCCTACATTGCCTTCTTCAACTGCACCTTCCGTAGCATTATTGATTGCTTGAATTACATCGGATTCAGTTACATGCCGGCCACGGATATCATTGAGTCTGCCATCATTCGTCTCACCAACGACAGCATTGACTGACCTTACATTTTGATTTTCTTCCTGATCCAGTGTATAGGTGATAAGCGCATTGGCAGCAGTCCAGACGCTGAGTGTATTGGTGAGAATGATCGGTGTTTCTATGTTCCCTAACTCTTCTACCTGACTATAACCTATCAACTTACCAAAGCCATTACCGATATACATCGCCGCAGGCACTTTGGATTGGAATATATTACCCTGGTGCGGAATGATGGCAGTGACACCAGTTCGTACATTATCGTCTTTGATAAGCGTGGTGTGTCCTACCCGGACACCTTTGACATCGGTGATGGCATTATGTTCACCAGTGGGCAGTACACCTATTTGTATGCCGAGCGCTCTTGGTCGTTGCTGTCCACTTGCAGACGAAACCCACCAAAGACTAAAAAGAAGGATAATCGAAATAATTCTGAAAGACGATGTAAGCATGTGTATCGTTGTATGTCTGAAAAACTTGTGGCTAAGGCTAAAAATAATAAAGTCCACACACCAGCCTCTACCAGGGCTGCATCATATTGAAATGAGACCTATATTGAGTCTCTGAGGTGGTGGCGAATTCTGTATAATTGTTTTGGATGCGTATTGAAGAGATCATAAGGGCTTGTAAAAAAAGAGACCGATCCGGTCAGAAGGCCTTGTATGATCGATACGCACCGCAGATGATGTCCATTTGTATGCGATATTGCCGTCATAGAGAAGATGCTGAGGATGTATTGTGTCAGGGGATGTTTCGAATACTAGACAAAATAGATCAGTATACGGGCAAAGGGAATTTTGAAGGTTGGATGAAGCGCATCATCATAAACGAATGCTTAATGCATTTGCGAAAAAAGAAATTGAGGTATGAAGAGATTGATGACACCATACAAATAGAAAGTGATGCCATATCTGTCGAGGAGCAGCTCATATATAGAGATGTTCTGAAATTGCTGGATCAGCTGCCTACGGGATATCGCACAGTTTTTTCGCTATACGTCATCGATGGATATAAACACAAAGAGATTGCAGAAAAACTTGGTATAAGTATTAATACTTCTAAGTCCCAATTGATATTGGCAAAAAAACGACTTAGGTCAATAGTTTTAAATCAATATTTGGCCAAACCAAATGAACTAAAAGATCAACCATGAAAGAAAGAAATATTATTCAAGAAATTCAGCAGGCCAGCAAAGAGGCCAGGGTGAATCCTTCCAGAACCGTTTGGGATCGCCTTGCTCAACAATTGGATGAAGTACCACAAGGAAGCTCACGGCCTATTTTTAAATTCCATCCATTATCCATAGCTGCTACAGTTATCATTTTAATTGGTGCCGCCGCTTTTATTTTTCTCCAACGTGTGGAACCCAACGATATGCACGCGGTCAAACTGGAGGACCTGCACTCTCTCGAAATCAATCCGGAAAACAATCTGCCCAATGCAGGTGATGCCATTACCATTCCTGCACTTCTTGACGTAAAGGCAGTATTTACTTCTGACAAGATTATAGAAGAAGGTAGTAGTGAGCAAAAGCTGGTTCCACGAAAGGATTCAGAGAATTATGGATTGGGTTAGTATTATTCTTTAAAAGGTTTACGCTGTACCCAGTCTTCGTTGCCCTTTAGGAAAGTAGCTATCTTTGGAATCGCTGAATTCAGGAATTTATTGCGGTGCTTGAGATAGACATACATTTGATGAGGTTCTGCACCTACTGAGCTTTTGATTTCCATCGCTGTCCTTGCAAACAGTATTCTTTTCTTACCAAGTTCAATGCCCAATCGTATCGCCAAAAGCAGCATGTTGAAATACAACTCGTATTGCTTGTTTTTCGAGTCTGTATATCCCAACCAGTGTGCATCCAGGTCTTCTTCGAGAACAAAGAATGAATGGAAGGCAATCATTTTGTCGCCCTCAAAAAGCCCAAAGACTTTGAAGTCATCACCATAGGTTCGTTTGCATGCTTCAAAATATTGCGGATGCAATTGGACAAGATTGAAACCGGCCTTGTTCCTGATGGCCAGGTAAAAATTATAGAGTTCCTCCTGATGATCAATGATCTCCTCAAGGGACAAATCTTTGCGTTCCAAAGGTTCCAGCTTCTTGTTGACCTTCTTGAACTTTACACGATACTTTGATCTTACTGCGGCCAGATAATCTTCATAGGTTTTCCAATCCGCGCCCAGATCCAGTTCCATGCTGGGTTCGAAGGCAGTCCGAAAATATCCACGACTCTTGCATTCATCTGCCGCATAGGCTGAGTCAGGGTAGTAGTCCTTCAGAAATAAAAACCGGATGTCTTTGCCTTTCTTTTTAAATTCTTTGCAGGCCACATTTATCGCGGCATCAATGACTTTTAATTTTCTGCAATCACATTCATCTTCGTTGCAGTTGGGAAAGTGAAACGCGTTTTCACCAGTTAGTAGAATATTGCCCAGTACCAGGGTATCTACTTGAATCGATCGCGCTAGTCGTGCCTGCGCTCTTCTTGCAAAGCTATCTTGCTTCGATCTGAAATTGCTATCTGTATTGACGCTATCGGAAGCTTTGAAAAGACCTTGTTGAAAATATATGATGCCGTGTGGCTCGTCTGCCTTAAATATTATGAAATAGAGAAAAAGAGAGCCTTCTGAAGGATAATCTTCTGCCAATTTCAAATATGGACACTGCAAAAAGATGTTATGCTTTGGTTGAAGAGATTTCCACAGATCGCTAATCTGATCAATTCTATCGGCAGTGATATACGAGTAATCCGCTAGGAGTGGAGTTGTATTGAATGAGGTCTTCGTTGTGGTTTCCAATTTGCGGATAAGTGTTAGAATATTGATATTAACGGCATATAGCAATAATGGTTGTTCTATTACACTATGATGAAGGTTGATTCCACCCTTTTAACATGATTTCACCGACACCATATTGATTGATTATCCACCTTTCGAGTGTGGATTTGATACCATTATGTATTGTCATCATTTCATCAATAGAATCAAGTCCCTGGATGCGATGTTTATCGCTGGCATCATTGGCGATGAGCCATTGATAGTCATTTTGACCCTTCTGAAACTTAATGACAGCAATGGGCATAACACTAATTTTCTTTCCAGGTCTGGCATTTTTTGAGATCAATAATGTGGATTGTCCGTCTACGGTCCCAAAATGTGCAGGATAAGGAAGAAAATTCCAGGAAGTGTCAGCAGGCATAGTTCCGGCCCGGGCTTCGATGACCATAATTTTACTGCCTTCTTTTTCAACGACATCATTTGCACATCCCGTCAATGTCACTAACCAACAAACGAACCATAGATACTTTGATATTTTCAAATGATAGCGCCCCATATTCCTGAATTTGACGGTGACAAAAGTAGAATTTTTGAAACTCTCAAGACATTTTGTGGATTAAAATGAAATTAAGCTAAGCTTTCTGACCGAACATAGTTTGTAAAATAAAGGCTTTGAATATTTTCACCGTCCGAAAACAACTTGAAATTATGTCGAAGAACAAAACATATTTTAATCCTGATGATCTAAAGAAATTCAAAGACATCACCAACCTGCAAGAGGATCTGGGGAAGAAATTTTTTGAATACTATGGATCTGTATTTAAAGAGGGTGCTCTGACTGCCCGTGAAAAATCATTAATAGCGCTTGCTGTGGCGCATGCGCTTTCCTGTCCATATTGTATTGATGCATATTCTTCAACTTGTTTGGAAAAAGGAGCAGACGAAGAGCAAATGATGGAAGCTGTCCACGTGGCAGCAGCAATGAAAAGTGGAGTTACCCTTGTGAATAGCGTGCAAATGATGAATCATATCGAAAAGTTGTCCATGTGACACTTTGCAGACATCTTATTTTTCATCGAAGCGTTATTATACTTTAGAAATATCAATACATGTCGATCAAGCAGAGAAGTAAGTCACTGAGCTCAAGAGGAACCGACTTGGCGGATACCTTTGTTCAGCTGCAGGTTCTGAATGGAAAGGAAAAAGTGAAAGTTTCTTTTCCTTCATTTGCCGAGAAGGTAGTTAATTTGGGTTATAACCCTTTGAAACCGTTGCCTATCGAAATCTTTCAAATCAATATAGGTAAGTTGTGTAATCAAACT
>JAHHJQ010000426.1 GCA_018680005.1 Bacteroidia bacterium
TCGGATACAGCATATATTGATGTATAATAGGCCATTGAGAAACTAGACAATTAGAGGCTAGACACTAGAATCTAGATACTAGAGTTTAGACTATATATAAATCATTATAAACAACATTCATGCACAACTTTAAAGAATTATTGATTTGGCAAAGGTCAATCAAACTAGTAGAAACTATTTATACGATTTCCAAATCTTTTCCTATGGCGGAACAATTTGGATTGAGATTGCAAATTCGAAAAGCTGTAGTTTCAATTCCATCCAACATTGCTGAAGGAAGTGGTAGACAAACAGATCGTAATTTTATTCAATTTCTAAGAGTGGCTTTGGGTTCTCTTTATGAAGTTGAAACTCAATTAATTCTTGCAGAAAATTTGAAATTTGTTTCAATCAATCAGGAATTAAAAATTGAAATTATTGAAATACAAAAAATGATAAACGGCTTTATTCTTAATCTTAAGTCTAAAGTCTAGTATCTAATATCTTAATTATGGATGCATACATAATCAAAGGCTACCGTTCCGCCGTAGGAAAAGCCAAAAAGGGCGGATTTAAGAATTACCGGTCAGATGATCTGGCTGTGGATGTGATCAAATACCTGATGGATCAGACACCCGGTTTGGATCCAAAACTGGTGGACGATGTCATTGTGGGTTGTGCCAACCCGGAAGGAGAACAAGGACTGCAGGTTGGGAGACTGATTGCTGCCCGGGCTCTGGGTAAAGAAGTACCCGGGATTACGATCAACCGGTATTGTGCATCGGGTCTTGAAGCGATAGCAATGGCTGTCGGAAAGATAAAGGCAGGCTTTGGACATATTTACCTGGCAGGCGGTGCGGAAAGTATGAGTATGATACCAATGACAGGTTACAAACTGTCACCGAGCTATAAAGCCAATATGGAAAATATCAACTACCATGTCAGTATGGGTGCAACAGCTGAAGCGGTAGCTCAGAAATATAATGTGTCCAGGGAGGAAGCAGATGCCTTTGCTTTCAGATCGCACAGCAACGCAGCGAATGCGATTGACAGTGGATATTTCAAGGAGCAGATCGTGCCTGTGACGGTAGAAGATGTATTTGTGAAAGATGGTAAAAGGGTGGAATCTTCTCATGTTGTAGATACCGACGAAGGGGTAAGAAGAGATACTACGATTGAAGGTCTTTCCAGGCTGAGAGCCGTCTTTAAAAAGGGAGGTGTTGTTACAGCTGGAAATGCATCGCAGACATCGGATGGTGCAGCCTTTACTTTAGTCGTTAGCGAAGAAATGGTTAAGCAATTGAATCTCCAACCGATTGCAAGACTGGTTTCTTGCGCGGTAGGAGGTGTCGATCCAATGTATATGGGTATCGGTCCTTGTGTGGCTATACCAAAGGCATTAAAACAAGCCGGACTCAGCCTGAGAGATATCGAACAAACAGAACTCAACGAGGCATTTGCCACACAGGCTCTGGCAGTCATCAAAGAAGCAGGTCTCAATCCTGATACCGTCAACCTCAATGGTGGTGCTATCGCTTTGGGTCACCCTCTTGGATGTACCGGTGCCAAACTCACCATCCAGTTGTTGAATGAAATGAAAAGGAGAAAACAGAAGTACGGTATGGTAACAGCCTGTGTCGGTGGAGGACAAGGTATTGCAGGTATCTTCGAACGCCTCAACTAATCACCAGGGTGAAAAGTGAAGTATATGAAAAAACCATCCAGGTGAAAGCAGAACACCTGGATGCACTTCAACATGTCAACAATGTAGTTTTCCTGCAATGGGTACAAGACATTGCCGGTGAACATTGGCTATCAAAATCCAACGATGCGTTCAACCAGAAATTCTATTGGGTTGTCCTTGACCATCATATCGAATACAAAGGCCAGGCTTTTCTCAGTGACTCCATTATTGTCAAAACTTATGTAGAAAGAAACGAAGGCGTTCGATCTCTAAGAGTCGTAGAGTTTTTCAATAACGACAAATGCATTGTTAAAGCTAAAACGAATTGGTGCCTTATTGACAAGGCAAGACAAAGACCGACCAGGGTGCCTAAGGAAGTAGATGATATGTTTTTTACAGACTTATAGAACAGAGACTCCAGATTTCAGATACTTCTATCTTGCGTCTTATGTCTAGTTTCTAATCATCTACTTTTCAACATCGCTATAAACATCCCCATTCTCTCCCGAACCTCGGGACTCCACCAGACTTTAAGAACCTGTTCCAGATCATTGGCTTCATCATCAAGAATAGACAACCATTCCTTTCGCAACTTCGCCTTGGTATTCAGGAAAATTTCCTGATTCACCATCATATATTGCTTCATCCTGTTTTCTGCTTTCGCCAATAAATTGTCTTCATTGGTAAGTGCATCCACAAGTCCGGCTTCATATGCCTCCTCTGCTTTGAATAATTTTCCAGCCATGATCGCTTTGTAGGATGCTTTTTGCCCAAGCCAGAAATCATAGGCATAGATCAGGTTGGAGGTGATCTGAACATTGACGGCCAGTTCGTTGAGACCAATTGTATATTTTTCGCCATTAACCATAAACCTGTCATCAGCTGCAACAGCAATCACAGTACCGCCTGCCGGTGAATGGCCATTGATAGCACATATGAAGGGCTTGGGAAAACGTACCAGTTCGATATGCATGGATCCAAATGCGATTAGGAATTCCCTGATCTCCTCTTCATTGTATTCGTAGAGCTCAGGTAAATCAAGCCCAGCAGAAAAAACACCCGGTAATCCTGTCAGGATGACTCCCTTGATATTTTCATCCCTGGCAAACTCATCGAAACATGTTCGTATTTCACCGACCAGTTGTGCATTCAGTGCATT
>JAHHJQ010000299.1 GCA_018680005.1 Bacteroidia bacterium
AAAGATGGATACTGAAGTAGTCAAAGGACTCAACTATGTAAGCTATGACCTGACCCGAAATGTGTTGAAAAGTCCGAAACGTAAAAAGGATGATGAAACCCACGTCAAAGGACTTAAGGCGGCGGATAATGGCAAATACTATCTTACTGTAGGTGAATACACAGTTGAATATAGCAAAGGAGAAAAATTGGCATCCGCTACTTTGAAAGTAGTGGAGCGATAGTTACCGCAAATGAATTTTGTAATGACCGACAAGTGCATGTCGTTCATAAGACAGCAACCAGATATGAATTATATCCTGGTCTTGGGCATCTCTATGGATAATCGGACCATCGATTCCAACGGCATGGCTATCAAGGTAATTACCATTTTCGTCAGTTAGCAAACCAAAATACGGATTGTCTTTGCTGGAATAGGATTGTTGTTCGACATAGTTTTCATAAAAAGTGTGATTGCCAATACCCATGGAATACAGATCTCCATAATTGGCTCTTTCTTCCAAGGCTATGGTTGTATCATCCAAATCGATTCCTCCAATGGTCATAGTTGTAAACTGAGCCTTGTGATTGGCAAATGAAAGCTCAATTTCCAGTCTGGGCGCCTTTTGTGTATCAGTGGATGTTCTTCGAATAATCGTCTTTATGAGTGTCTGGAATCGCGAAAGCTCTGTCTTACGTCTTTCTTTTTTGACATACATTCCCGGTTTGACAAATGATGAAAACACGGCGCGATCCGTATGAAAGTCCGACATTCTTTTTGGATTCCTCGGATAGATGACTTCGTCTTCTTTCTTCAGTCTTTCTCCTTCTAAAGGATACATTTCTTCACTCAAGTCTTCGAATTGCACCACATTTTCGTTTCCGACGTTTCTTAGTTGATCAAAATCAATCTCTTGAGCAGCAAGCTCTTTCCAGTCTTCCATATATTCTGCATACTTTTCAAAATGAACTCCATTACGTTCATAAAAAAGCTGGCGGTAGAGATCCTTTGGAAAATTGAACCAGCCATGATACATCAACTCGTGATGACCAAAAAGTGGATTATAAGTGTAGAAATAGATTTCCCACAAATAAGAGTTGAGGCAACTCCTTGCCATATCTATGCGGGATATTCTGTTTTTGTGAGGTTTCTTTTCACTTTGAATTTTAAATTGATTGCCCTTAAATGTTATCTGGTTTCTATTCCATTCCTGGTTAATTAAGGCCACTTTTGAAAGGTATGCATCATCCTTTACGCGATCTGGAATCGTAGGTATGTATTCCATTAGGTCAATATCATGCAAAAAAACAGTTGGATAGCGATCATTAGTTGGCCTAATCGAGATATTGAATTTTCCTGAGGTATGTCTTTCAATATCGATCTTATTGTAGTCTACCTTTGTATAGTTCTTACTGCGAAACTTTTTATCGGGATTATTCGGATATTCTCTGTCGCTCAATTCTGTAAGTGGAGCAGAATGCATGTCAGTACTGGATGTAATGGTACTATCAGATACTGAAGCTAATGCGATAACACTGCAGAAAACAAGGTTGATAATTAACAAGCGTTTGATATTCATCGTGCTATTTGAAACAGGGTTCCTGGTCTTTTGGAATCTTAATACAAATATACCCGCAAATACGGATCCAATCAATGTGGTTACAACTAAAAAAGGCTCTCGCAAAAACGAGAGCCTCTAAACAAACACAAACACATTGAACTAAATCTTATTCCTCACACGTGTTCTAGTCCACGTTGTCATGGAGAAATTTATTTCTTGATGAATCCAATTCATTGTCTTTTGAAAATGACCAATCCGATAACTCAGACTCGTTATCAGATTCTTCTACCTCTTCAAATTTTACTTTCCTGCGCTTATATGCAGGTTGACTTTCCAGGTCGCTTACATTGTTCGGATTAGAGAGCTTTTTCTTTTCAATTTCCGCTAACCTCTGATTACGATCCTCCACTATCTTTCTTCTTCTTTCCTGATCATAGCTATTTTGTGGATTGGATGTCGCTTCGTAGAGATTGATCGTAGGTGTAGCATCTGTATCTCCACCTCTATCAAATAGAGAAGTTTGTTGGAAAGGAAAACCATCTTTTTCCTCAACCTCTAGTTCCAGATCTTCTAATTTTGCAGGTGTTTCTTCTGTGATATCTTTTAGTGAAGGTGTATATTGTCTTTCCTTATCTCTAATTGGTGACTCACCGAGCACTACTCTCTCTGGTTTTTTCTCTTCTCGATATCTACGTTCAGTTTGAGAATCAAATCCGGTTGCAATCAGTGTGACACTAATTTCATCATCCAACTTTTCATCATAGCAATTCCCCCAGATCAGGTCTGTACCGAATCCAGCTTCTTCCTGAACAAATTCAGTTATCTCAAATATCTCATCCATGGTGACTTCCTTTTTACCAGAAGTGATATTGAGTAGAATATGCTTAGCACCATTGATATTATTTTCTTCAAGTAGTGGAGAATGCAATGCCTGATCTACCGCGTTGCGCGCTCTATGCTCTCCACCTACAGTGGCAGTACCCATAATGGAAACACCACTTTTTCGCATAACGGTATTGACATCTTCAAAATCCACATTGATATATCCAGGAACCGTAATAATCTCTGCGATGCCTTTTGCTGCAGTTGTCAAGACATTATCTGCCTGGCTAAATGCTTCTGAGAGCTTCAAATTACCATGGATCGTCCGCAACTTATCATTGGAGATAATGATCAGGGTATCTACATGCTTTTTGAGTTCTTCTAACCCATCCAAGGCTTGTTTCATCCTTCTTTTTCCTTCAAAAGTGAAAGGGATGGTCACAATACCCACTGTAAGAATATTTAGTTCTTTGGCCTGTTCTGCGATAATCGGAGCAGCTCCTGTTCCAGTACCACCGCCCATACCAGCTGTAATAAATAGCATCTTGGTGGTATCACCGAGAAATTCCCGAATGTGGTCTTTGGATTCCAAGCAAGCCTCCCGACCTACAGTAGGTATGGATCCGGCACCCCTACCTTCCGTGAGTTGTGGGCCTAGTTGGATTCGTGTAGGAATCAAGCTGCTTTCTATAGCCTGATTGTCCGTATTGCAAATGGCAAAGTCTACACCCACGATTCCATTCTTAAACATGTGTGTAACTGCATTTCCTCCGCCACCGCCGACTCCTATTACCTTTATTATCGAATTTTCTTTTTCTGGAATATCAAAATACATAGCGTTCGTTTTTTAATAATGTGCTTGATAAATGGTGATTCTTATTTTAGTTCTGTTTCAGGTTCTGCCTCGAACCAGATTTTGATTTTTTCAAATGTCCTATGGAACATGCCTTTGTTAGCATCGATGTCTTCTGATTTTCGAGGCTCTTTCTGACCGAAGTCTTTGTCGAAATCGTCTATGTCATCGTCGTCAGAATCTTCGAACACCGCAGATTCTAATCCTTTGATCAGTAGACCAATAGCTGTAGAATAGATGGGACTGTTAACCTTCTCGCTGTATCCATGGGCCAGTTGATCAACAGGATAGCCAACTCTCGTATGCAGACCTGTATGTAGTTCAGACAACAGATCAATATTTTTGAGTAATGAACCGCCACCGGTAAGAACGATACCACCATGCAGCTTTTTCTCCAGGTCTGATTTTTTAATTTCCCAATAGACATAATCAAATATCTCCTCCACTCGGGCCTGTATGATTCTGGCAAGATTGATTTCGGAAATCTCTTTGGGTTCTCTTCCTTGCAATCCGGGTATGGCTATCAGTTTGTTGTTATATACTTCAGCTGCCAGGGCAGCACCATGCAGACGTTTTAGATCCTCTGCTTGTTTTTTCATAATCGTACAACCCTCGATAATATCCTTGGTGATGACATCGCCACCAAAAGGAATCACTGCTGTATGACGAATAATGCCTTCCTGGAAAATGGTCAGATCAGTTGTTCCACCACCGATATCTACCAAAGCGACTCCTGCCATCTTCTCCTCCTCACTCAGAACTGCAGCAGCAGACGCAACGGGCTCAAGAGTGATGCTTTTGATCTTGTATCCTGCTTTTTCAACACATTTGCGAATATTGTTAGAAGCTGATATCTGACCTGTGATGATATGGAAATTAGCCTCAAGCCGTACACCGCACATCCCTATTGGATCAACAATACCTCGTTCATCATCAACGGTATAATCCTGGGGAATCACATGCAAGATCTTATCCCCTGGAGGAAGGACCAACTTGTGCATATCGTTGATTAACTGGTCAATATCTGCCTGAGAGATTTCAGTATCCTCGTCCTGTCGGGTAAGCATACCTCGATGTGACAATGACTTGATATGCTGTCCAGCGATACCAACATGGATTTCCTTGATATCGACATCCAGTTTCTTCTGAACTTGTCCTATTGCATCCGATATTGCATTAACCGTTTTTTCAATATTGGTTACTACGCCACGCATCACTCCTAGTGATTCTACCTTTCCTACCGCCAGGATATCCAGTTTTTGATGTTCAGTCATTCTACCTGCAATAGCGCAGATTTTAGTAGTGCCTATATCCAAGGCTACCACCACGGGATTGGTGTTTTTTTCCATATCAGTTCGTCCTTTAAGATTTAGTTAATAATGTATTGTTGTGTTGTTTTCTATTTTTTACAAATTATTTGATCATCAAATGATAGATCAATTGTCCTATATCTAGTCCAGCCTTTTTGGGGAATAATTTCCTTATAAGCCAATTCAAATCGCTCCATCTTGTCTTCCAATTGAGTTGGAGTACCAAGCTTGAATTTGAACTTGCCCAACTTAGGTTGGATGTAGAATTCTCCTTTTGTGTTTACATGTACCTGTTCGATCATCTTTTGTGCAAATTGATCTTCGGCAATCTTATGCATAATATCGACTATTGCCGATTGTTTAGTTGTCAGCGTATCTCCCACCGATCCAAATGTGGGTATATCACCCGTAAACACAGGCACACGTGCAGAAGCATGTCTTGAAACTGGAAAAGCTGTACCCTCAATCGTTAGATAATATGCTTGCCCTTGATTATCCATAATCCTGATGGCGGGTTTAGACTGCTTTACCCTAATACTGAGTACTCGATCAGCCTGAATGAAGACATCAGCATTGCCTATAAACGGCTCTGACTCCAGCACTTGTTCTATCTGCGCAATGTCTACATTCTGAAGCGTCAATTCGCCTACATCCCTTCGGTATCCTTCATAGATGATATTCTTTACCTCTTCCTGTTGGATGAGATATGTCATTCCCTCAAGTGGCAGAATTTCCACTTCCAACCCCGAAATACGTGCTGCTTTTCTGCTGTCAATGGCAGACATGACCAGGAGACCAAGACCAACCAATACAGCCAGGCTAATCAGCGTTCTCCAATCAAAAATGTTGTATTTCGTTTTTTTCATTATCAGTCTATCAGTATCTCCTTAATCGGTACTACAAGGTCATCTATATCTCCTGCCCCTAGTATCATCATTAACTCCGGTTTATCCTCTTTCACCCAATCTAAAAGCTCGTCATTGGTCAAGAGCTGCTTGTTTTCGTTTTCTATGTTATTCAATAACATCCGGCTGCTAATACCCTCAATCGGAAGTTCACGTGCCGGATAAATTTCAAGTAAAATAATCCGATCCAAATTGGATAGTTCCTTCGCAAATCCTTCCGCAAAATCCCTGGTTCGCGTAAACAAATGCGGTTGGAATACTCCTGTCAGATATCTATCCGGGTATAATTCCCTTGCCGCATTAATTGCTGCTTTTAATTCTGTGGGATGATGCGCGTAATCATTGATCAGCACATTATTCTTCCCCTTGTAGACATCGAATCTTCTTTGAATCCCCGAAAATCCTGGTAAGATCTCCTTGATCACATGTGCCTCCATTCCGAGATATAAGGCTATTGCTATCGCTACAGCAGCATTACTCACATTATGACGACCGGGCATCCCTAGCCTCAGCTCCCGAATCACATCCGATCCGACATAATCAAAGACAAAGTAGCCTTCATCCACATGAATATTTTCAACCTTTACTTCCGATGACTTTTCACCGAAAATTTGAACGGTTATATGTTTCGCTTCTAGTCGTTCCCTATCTATCAAGTCTTCAAAGTCTTCATTCACCAAAGCCAATCCTCCTGTATCGATCAGACTCAAATAGTCATTATACCCGCGGATCATATTGGATGGATTATCATAAATATCCAGATGATCAGGATCCATTGACATGATCGCACCGATATATGGCCTCAGATGCAGAAATGACCGATCAAATTCATCTGCCTCCACCACTACATATTCTCCATCACCGGCGATATAATTGGATTCATAATTGTGCATTATTCCTCCAAGAAATGCCGTGCAATCCAGTCCCCCTTCTTTGAGTACATAGGTCAGGATTGAGCTCGTTGATGTTTTCCCGTGTGTTCCGGCAATGCCGATGGTTTTCTTGACATTGCTGATCAGACCCAGTACTTCTGCACGCTTGTACAAATGCTTACCTGATTTTTCGAGGTATATCTTCTCACCCAAGTCGTCAGGAATCGCAGGCGTATAGATTACGATGTCCGGATCCTTTGGGATCTGGCCCACATCATCTGTATAGTGAATGTCAATCCCTTCTGTGACCAACTTTTTGGTCAAGGGTGTTTCAACTTTATCATAACCCGATACTTTCACACCATTTTGGTTCAAATACCTGGCTATAGCACTCATACCGATCCCCCCTACTCCTAAAAAATACGCCGTCTTACAATCGAGTATGTTCACCGTTTATTTACTTGCTTGTTCTATTCATTATTTCCATAGCCACTTCCACAATCGCCGCAGTTGCATTTGGCTTTCCTAGTGCTTTAATGCTTTGCCCCAATTCATGACATCTCTTCTCATCCTTTAATAAATCCAGTGCAGTCATCAATAAAATCGCTTTGGCTTCACTATCCCGGATCACCAATGCACCATCATGATCAGCGATAGAATTGGCATTCTTAGTTTGATGGTCCTCCGCCACATTGGGTGATGGTACCATGATTGCTGCCTTGCCAATCATACACAATTCGGAAACCGTCGAAGCACCAGCCCTGCTTATAATGAGATCCGCTGCAATGTATGCCAGATCCATCCTATCCAGAAATGCTCTGACCTTTACCTGGGCGGATGTCCTATCCTTGAATTCATCATGGTACAAACTCCCACACTGCCATAAAATCTGTATATCAGGATCCAGCTGTATTGTTTTCAATCCATGACTAATGGCATCATTAATTGATCTCGCTCCTAAGCTTCCACCTACAACGAGAATGGTCTTTTTCTCAGGATCCAGATCAAAGTATGACCTGGCTTCTTTCAGACCCCTACCCAAATTCAAAATATCCTTTCGAACAGGATTGCCAGTAAATCTGATCTTCTCCTTTGGAAAATACTCCTCCATCTTATCGTATGCCACACACACAGCTTCGGCATCGGAAGCCACAAGTTTGTTCGTTACACCCGCATATGAATTTTGTTCCTGAATCATATAAGGTATCCCGAGCCAGCCTGCCATTTTCATAATTGCACCGGATGCATATCCACCTACACCTATTACCACATCTGGTCGAAACCTTCTGAGGATAAAAAAGGAGTGTATCATGCTCCAAAGCAATTTGAATGGAAACAACAAATTCCGAATTGTCAAATGTCTATGAAATCCACTGATCCACAGACCTATGATATCAAATCCCGCTTTCGGGACTTTTTGCATTTCAAGTTTTCCTTTTGCACCGACAAAGAGAATTTCTATCTCTTCATTTCTTGCCTTCAAGGCTCTGCCAATTGCGATGGCAGGAAATACATGGCCTCCCGTGCCTCCACCACTGATAATGACTCTTTTAGCCATTGGCAGTCCTTGGTTTATCTACATATCGGCTCACACTCAGAATCATACCGATGGACATACACGTAAATAGCAGGGATGTACCACCCATACTTACCAGCGGCAAAGTCAATCCTGTGACCGGCAACAAATGCACGGCTACCGCAATATTCAAAAACGCCTGTATCACAATAATCATCCCTAGTCCAATAGCCAGCATAGATCCAAATGCTTTCGGGCTTCTGGTTACCATCTTCACGACACGCAAAAAGAAAGTAACGTATAATCCTATCACTGCTAAACCACCTACTAATCCATATTCCTCACAAATGATGGCATAAATGAAGTCCGAATATGGTGATGGTAAATAGTTTCTTTGAATACTATGTCCTGGTCCTTGCCCAATCAATCCACCATCAGCAATTGCGATCTTCGCTTGTTGAATCTGGTAGCCTCCTTCACTATTGAACATGAAGTCCTGAATTCTTTGGGTCCAGGTGTCGACTCTTACAAAATTTGAATTAGGGAAAACCATGTCGATCACAATCAGGAATGCAAAAGCCACCAATCCACACATCACCAACAATGCAAGAAATTTCCAGTCCACACGACCGATGAACATCATCAGAAAACAAACAGTAAATAGCAGGATCGCGGTTGAAAGATCCGCCGGAGCAATGCAGCCACAAACGATTACTATCGGAACTATAATCGGCAAAAAAGCCTGATTGAAGTCTTTGATAATATCTTGTTTAGAGGAAATCACTCTGGCTATGTAGACCACCAAAGCGATCTTTGCAAAATCCGATGTTTGGAATGTCATCCCCGTAAAAGGAATTTCAAGCCATCTGCGGGCATCGTTGATATTGACTCCATATGCCAGCGTAAAGAGCAAGAGTAAAGGAGCCAGAACCACCAAAACCGGTGCGGCCTTTGAAAACTTCAGATAGTGCATCCAATGGAAAAGATAGGCTACGACAAATCCACCACCGATCAGTAAAGCTTGTTTGATCAGGAAATACTCTGTATCGCCACCCCGCTCCTTCCAGGCGATAGAACCTGTGGCACTATATACTGCAAGCAACGAGAACATGGCAAGGATGACAAAAATAGCCCAAATGACCTTGTCGCCTTTGACATTAAAAATGGATGTTGCAGTGTTTGTCATATTTTAGTAACCTGATAATCAGGCCGTTCAGTAAGTTCCTCTTTGTCTCGTATCAATATTTATTATGTTCTCTCAGGCCAATGCTTTTACAGCTGATCTAAAGAGATCTCCTCTATGTTCGTAGTTATCAAATAAATCAAAGCTGGCACATGCCGGCGACAACAACACTATATCCTCCTCAGTCGCCATTTCTTGTGCAATCGCTACCGCTTTATCTATATCCTTCACATCATACATCGGTATTCCCAGATGTTCAAATGCCACGTACAGTTTGCGATTATCGATTCCTAGACAGATGATCACTTTGACTTTGGATTTGATCAGATCCATCAATGGTTCGTAATCATTCCCTTTGTCCACTCCTCCCACAATCCATAATGTCGGATCTTCCATAGCGTTCAAGGCATAAAATACTGCATCCACATTGGTCGCTTTGCTATCGTTGATATAGGTCACTCCTTTGAGTTCGCTAACCACCTCCATCCGATGCGGTGCATTTTCAAAAGTTGGAATCGCATTTTGGAGGGCCTCTGAATCAATACCTAGATCCAAAGCTGCAAGTAGTGCGAAAGACAAATTCATAATGTTGTGTCTTCCTTTCAACTTAAAATTCATCAAGTCAAATGCAGTATTGCCTCCCAAATGAAGCGAAGTATCATGTATGATCGGTTCCAACACAGGCATCATTCTTTGCTGAAAGGTCTCATCCTTGATCATTTCTTTGCAGATAGGATCTAAACCATTGAAAATGAATAAATCATCTTCAGCCTGTATGTTTGTAATTCTCAGTTTCGTCCTTGCATATTCCATCACATCATAATCGTATCGATCCAGATGATCCGGTGTAATATTCAGAAGCATAGCTATATCGCACCTAAAATCCTGAATGTCTTCCAGCTGAAAACTACTGATCTCCAAAACATAATAATCATGTCGCTTCAGGGCTACGGATTTAGCAAAACTATCGCCGATATTGCCTCCCAGTCCAACATTTAAACCTGCTGCTTTCAGCAGGTGATATGTCAACAGTGTTGTTGTTGTCTTTCCATTACTTCCGGTAATGCCTATAATTTTGGCATCTGTATATCGATAACCGAATTCGATTTCTGATACTACCGGAATTCCTTTTTCTCTAATTGCTTTTATGATCTTTGTTTTGGGACTTACCCCAGGACTTTTGATCACTAAATCAGCTTCAAGTATTTTCTTTTCGTTATGTCCCTCTTCTTCAAAAGGGATCTCGTATTTCAATAGATCTTGTTGATAACGATCCTTTATTCTTCCATAATCACTGACCCAGACTTTCCATCCTTTCTCTTTTGCAAGGATGGCTGCACCAACACCGCTTTCTCCAGCGCCTATGACCGCTACAAAACCCATGTTACCTGATCTTTAGCGTCACTATCGTGAGTACAGCTAACATGATTCCTACAATCCAAAATCTGGTCACGATCTTGGATTCATGCATTCCTTTCTTTTGATAATGATGATGTAGTGGAGACATTAAAAATATTCGTCTCCCTTCACCATATTTCCTTCTTGTGTACTTGAAGTAACTCACCTGCATTACGACTGACAGGTTTTCTATCAGAAATACTCCGCACAGTATTGGTATCAAAAATTCTTTTCGGATCAGAATTGCCATTGCGGCAATGATTCCTCCCAGCGTCAGACTTCCCGTATCACCCATAAATACTTCGGCAGGATGTGCATTGTACCACAGAAAACCTACACAGGCCCCCAGGAATCCAGCCGAATACACCGCCAATTCACTGACCCCGGGAAGATTAAGAATATTCAGGTAACTGGTTGCAGTCAGATTGCCGGAAAGGTAAGCCAGAACGCCCAGGGTCGCGCCAATAATAGCACTAACACCTGTTGCCAACCCATCGATACCATCTGTCAAATTCGCTCCATTAGAGACCGCGGTTACTATAAAGATGACTACTGGAATGAATATGATCCATATGAGTCCATCACTATTATCACCCAGAAAGTTGACGATCTGTCTGTATTCGAATCTGTTTCCCTTAAAGAAAGGAATGTTTGTCAATGAACTTTTTACATAAGCGATCTCTTGTTCCGCACCGTCGTTGTCAATCGTAAATGTTTCTATTACTTCATAGTTGCCAGCCTGTGCATCATCAAGCGTCAGACGAACCACGACTTTATCGTGATTAAGCATCACTATGGCTATCAAAAGTCCAAGTCCCACCTGGCCCAAAATTTTAAATTTACTGGCCATTCCATCCTTGTTTTTCCGGAATACTTTGATGTAGTCATCAATGAATCCGATCAAAAACATCCATACCGTGGATAAGATCATGATTTGGATATAGATATTATCCAATCTGCCTAGAAGTAAAGTTGGAATCAGTATCGCCAGGACAATGATAATTCCCCCCATCGTTGGGGTACCGGCTTTTTCCATCTGTCCTTCCAGGCCCAGATCTCTTATCGTTTCTCCTACTTGCAACTTCTGCAAATAGTCGATGATCCTTTTACCAAAGGCCATGGAGATCACCAATGAAAGAATGATCGCCATACTAGAGCGGAATGTGATAAACTTAAACAAACCCGCTCCTGCCAGGTTCCAGTATTCTTCCAGATACTCAAATAAATGATAGAGCATAGTTGTCTTTCGTCACTGTTTTGATTCGTTTTGTAATTGTGTTGTTCATGGGATTGTAATCATTGATAGTGAGTCTCTTCAAGCGAAAAAACAAGCACAGCAGGCAGGAATCTCCATACCTGCTGGTCCTGTCAAAACACAATCGGAGAATAATAAAAACGCTTAGCATTTTTCTCTTTCGGATAGGATCATCAGTTCAGATTACCTATCCCTTTTTCATATTTCAAAAAACTCTAACAACAGAGCTTTGTCATCAAAAGGATGCTTTTCACCCTTAATCTCTTGATATTTTTCATGTCCTTTGCCGGCCACAACAATGACATCATTTTCTTTCGCAAGTCTGGTCGCGGTCTTGATTGCTTGTTTTCTATCAGTGATAGACAACCAATTGGTCTCTTGTTCCTCTAGTCCTGACTCCATATCCCGGAGTATTTCTTCAGGATCTTCAGACCTGGGATTATCAGATGTCAATATGACCTGATCTGATAATTGTGCTGCGATCTTGGCCATTTCCGGTCTCTTTTGTCTATCTCTATCTCCTCCACATCCGACAATGGTCAACAATACGCCCTGTGTTCCTCTGATTTCATTTACTGTAGAAAGGATATTTTTCAAGGCATCTGGTGTATGCGCATAATCCACAATAGCTATGGCTCCGTCATCCCTTCGTATAAACTCGAATCTCCCCGCCGGTGGATTGACCGTACTCAATCCAAGTAAGATTTCTTCTTTCGGAAATTCCATTGCTTCAAGCATACCATAGACAGCCAGTAGATTGTATGCATTAAATTTTCCGATTAATCGACTATGAAATGCCGTGCCATTGATTTCCATTTCAAGACCATTAAAATCGCTGCTCAAAATTCTTCCTTTGAAATCAACCATTGATCTCAAACTATAGAGGTATTTCCCTGCCTTGCAATTTTGCAACATGAATTTACCATTGGTATCATCCGCGTTGGAAATGGCTATCGCATCGCGACTCAAACTATCAAAGAACATTTTCTTGGTATCACGATAGTCCTTGAAACTTCCGTGATAATCCAAATGATCGTGTGTCAGATTTGTAAAAATCCCACCCGTGAAATACAGGCCTGAAATTCTCTGTTGTACAACTGCGTGTGAACTGACTTCCATGAAGACATAATCACATCCCGCCTCTACCATCTCAGAAAGAATTTCATTGATTCTTATCGGATCAGGAGTCGTCACTTGTGAAATCCTTGACTGACCATCCACAATAATTTCAATCGTAGATACCAGGCCAGTTTTGTGCCCGAGTAACCTCATCAGTCGATACATTATCGTAGCAATGGTTGTCTTGCCGTTTGTACCAGTAATTCCAATCAGCTTTAATTTCTCAGTTGGGCGATCATAATAGTTGTGCGCTATAATACCTGCTGCCCTAGCGGTATTGGCTACGACTATGTATGTCACTCCATCGATCAACTGATGAGGTAAGGATTCACAGATAATAGCTACTGCGCCTTTGTCAATAGCCTTATCTATATAACTATGTCCATCTACAGTGAGTCCAGGCACTGCTATGAACACAAATCCTTGGGCAACTTTTCTTGAATCAGTTGCAACTCCCGTTATTTCAATTTCTAATGGACCCTCACTTTTAAGGATCTTAATATTCTCTACGACTAAAATGAGCTCCTGCACCTTCATATTCTATCATCCTAAGCTCAGATGTATTTGTTGACCTTTGGTATGCGTTCCGGCCAGGATCGATTGTTTCTTTACCTTTCCAAAACCGCTTACTGTCACCTTAAGTCCTTCATTTTCCAGTAAATAAACTGCATCTCTCAATCCCATTCCTACCACATTGGGTATTCTGTTCTTTGTGATTATTCTTTCCTTTAAGAGCACTGAATCTTTTTGACCTATCAATACTCCGAATTTGGCATTTGTCTCGGTTAGTGGCTGGATATTGAGGTTCTGAATCAACCATCGCAAATCTTCATTGGACCCGATGACAAAATGTTGATTTTGATTTAAGCTTGCATATTCTTGAAGGTCTGGCATCAGGTCCTCTTTCATTGAAAAACACTTATCTGCAATTTTTCTGAATATGGGTAAAGCAACACTAGAACCGTAGTATCCTTTTTGGGAGGGTTCACTTATGGTCACAATACATGCATACTGTGGATCATCAGCAGGAAAGTAACCTGCAAAAGATGCCTGATATTTAGATTTAGCTCCCTTCTTAGAATAATTGGTTACAGCAGTTCCCGTTTTACCGGCAAAGGTGAACCTGCCGGATCTCGCGGATTTAGCAGTCCCTTCTTCGACGACCAGCTCAAGCAATCTCTTTGCTGTCTTTATCGTGCTTTTAGAAGCGATTCGCTTGATGTCAATTTTGGGATAAAAGTTCTGGGTGATTTTACCATCTCTGGCATAGCTTTTCACAATATATGGTTTCATCTTTCTACCATCATTGGCAACTGCCGCATATAAACTCAGCAATTGTAGTGGAGTCAATGACAATTCATAACCATGTGCCATCCAGGGAATTGTAGTGCCACTATAGTAGACTTTGGGATCATTGGGATCTTTGATGATGGGTGCAGCCTCACCTTGAATCTCAATTCCGGTGCGCTCTGTCAAACCCATGGACTTTAGATTAGCATACAGTCTTTTGGCTCCTTTTTCGCGTGTATAATATTGGTTAGCAATACTTGCTATTCCAACATTTGAAGAAATCGCAAATGCCTTGGCAATTGTTACTGTATCCATACCATGAGGGTGAGAATCCTTCATCGTCCTATCGTAAAACTTCATTTTACCACCTTGAATATTGATCTCCTCCTCTACATTTATGTAGCCATCTTCAAGGAGGGATAGCACAGTGGCTAGTTTGAAGGTTGAACCAGGTTCTGTTGATTCACCAACCGCATAATTATAGGTTTCGATATAGCCATATTGCTTGCTCTTTCCAAGATTGGAAATGGCCTTGATTGCCCCTGTTTTCACATCCATCAATATGACGGATCCATGATCTGCCTGATGTCTTTGCAATCCGGATTTCAATGCTTCATGCACCACATCCTGCAAATCAATATCAAGTGTAGTCACTACATCCAGTCCTTTTTCAGGTGCTATTAGGGTAAGATCATCAACTGGAATATATGTGGATCTGTTGATCCGCTCCATCAATTGTTTACCAGCTGTCCCGGACAAAACGTCGTCAAAATATCCTTCAATTCCAATGGGTTGTGCGTTTTCTCGGACATATCCAATCGTTCGTCTGGCCAATTGACCAAATGGACGTTCTCTTTTACTTTTTCTAATGACAATAAAGCCACCTCGATTTTGTCCGTATTTAAATAATGGAAACTTCTTAAACTTCTGAAGTTCGTTATAGTCGACGTTCTTTTTGATGAGGAGATACCTTTCACCCTGTGCCTTTTTTCTAACCAAGAACTTTTTGTAGTCCTCAGGGCTGAGAGATCGGTCTGTATGGTAGGCCAGATAATAAGCCAGGGAATCAATATGCTCGTCAAAAGCCTTATTATTCATTCCACTTGAGTTCAAATCAAATCGTATTTCAAAGAACGGCATTGAAGAGGCTAACAATAGTCCATCTTCAGACATGATATTACCACGATCAGCTTCGATCGCTACATATTTTAAATGAACACTATCACCCTTCGCTCGCCATCGATCTCCTTCTTCAATCTGAATCCGTGCTGCCTGACCAAATATGACTATAGCTACAATTATGAATGTAGCGGTCACCACGTAAAGTCGGCTTAACAGTTCATTTTTGATATTCATCCGTGTTCAATGCGCACTTTGTGTTAGTGCTATTTTCTCTTATTCGTGTTCGTCCTTTTGGCACCTAATTATCTACTGACCAACACCTTTGAAGGCTTTCGATATGCATCTTTAAATCCCTGCAACTCCAGTTTCCTTGCCACCTCTGTTTGCTTGCTTGATTTTATTAGATCACATTTGGTAGCCATATAAATATTTCGAGATTCTACAATCTCAGCCTTTGCCTGATTGATCTCGCGAATAGTGCGATTCGTTCGATGAACATTACCGATATACAACAAGGAAAGAAAACCAAGGAATATGATATAGGGTGTGTGCTTGATCAGGAAGTCCACACCAATCATAAAAGTGAGCCGTGATTTGTTTTTCTTTTGCATTCAGTAAGTCACTATAGCTTTTCTGCTATTCTCAATTTGGCACTTCGGGCTCGAACATTGGAGGCAACCTCGCCCTTACCGGCCTCGATCGCTTTTTTTGTGATCACCTTCCACGGCAGATCTGTGTTTCCATAGGAATCTCGATGAACTTCACCTTCAAAATTGCCAGATCTGAAAAATCGCTTAACCAATCTGTCCTCAAGAGAATGATAAGACATGACAACCATCCTTCCACCAGGGCCCAATACTTTTAAAGAATCAAGCAGCATTTCCTTCAGCGCATTGATTTCGTCATTCACTTCTATCCTGAGCGCCTGAAATACTTGAGATAAGTACTTATTGCGATTCCCAATGGATAAAGTGGACAAGAACTCAATGAAGTCCGAGATTGTCGAAAATGCTGCTTGCCTTCTTCTTTGTACTATCGCCCTCGATAGTCGTTTGGCATTTCTCACTTCACCATATTGAGAAAGTAGTATCAGTAAGTCCTTCTCTTCATAGTGATTCAAAATATGAGCTGCCGTCAAAGGGTTGGATCTATTCATGCGCATGTCAAGTGTCCCGCCTAACATGTATGAGAATCCGCGTTCTCTTACATCTATCTGATGTGAAGAAATTCCCAGATCAGCTATTATACCATCTGCTCCAAGTGCTTGTTCCAACCTGCAAAATTTGTGTAAGTATCTAAAGTTGTAAGGTACAAGTAGAAACCTTGGATCATCAATGGCATTTGCCAAAGCATCATCATCTTGATCAAAAACAATCAGGCGCCCTTTGGCACCCAACTTATTCATAATAGCCCTGCTATGCCCACCACCACCAAAGGTGACATCGATATAGGTACCATCCTTTTTAATGTTCAACCCCTCCAGGCATTCATCAAGCATCACCGGAACATGATATTCCATACTCTAGTCTTATTAGGGAGTAGTACCCTCTCCCCCCAGGAGGTTCTCTGCAAAATTTAGAAAAGACTCAGGATCTTGATTGACATTCGCTTCATAAGTGCTGGTCGACCAAATTTCGATTCTGTCATTGACTGCGATCATCGTTACTTCACCTTCAATTCCGGCGAAATCCAAAAGTTTTCTGGGAATCAGGATACGATCCGCAGAATCCATTTGAGTTACTACTACGCCTCCATACCACCATCGTTTAAAATCAAGACTCTCTTTTCTAAAATCAGAAAGTGCATTCACTTTCTTCGATTCAGCATCCCACACCGACTTTGGATACAGCATGATATGCTTCTGAAGTGCCCTGTTGAGTATGAATGAATTGCTACAACACTCTTCCAATTGCTTTGCCAGGCCAGATGGGACGCGTATCCTCCCTTTGGCATCAACTTTACAATCGTATTCGCCTAGCAATTGAATCATCTACTCTATAACAGTACTTCTGAGCGTAAATGTATAAAACATTCCCACATTTTACCACTTCATCCCACATTTTTCTACAATTGATACACAAAAATGACATATAAAAAATGAATTGAATTCATATTTCTTTGATTATCAATATATTAAGTAATTTTTAGAGAATTTCTATTGAGAAGTTGACCCTTGCTATTGCTCTTCAGTCTTGAGGTGACAAAGCACTAAAGGTCGCGAGGCATATAGAATTGACCCGGTGATAATGGATTATCGTGGTAGGAAGTGGGAAGGTAAGTTCAGTTTCGATAGAATCCGGTAATTCCTCTCCAACACATTTTGAGGACACCGATTACAGCTTCGGAGATAATGCCACCGTTCATTTTGGAAACACCTTCCTCTCTATCGCTAAAGGTAATTGGTACTTCCTTGTGTTTGAAACCTAACTGTCTTGCAGCAAACTTCATCTCAATCTGAAAAGCATACCCTACAAATTCAATTTTGTCGAAGTCAATCGCTTCCAAAACCTTAGAAGTGTAGCAGATAAAGCCTGCTGTTGGGTCTTTGATCCACATCCATGTCAGCAGCCGAACATACCAGGATGCGCCATAAGACAAGATGATCCGATCCCAGCTCCAATTTGACACCTTACCCCCTCTGACATATCTTGACCCGATTGAAAAATCACCACCTTCATCACGACAGGCCTTTAGCAATCTTGGAAGATCCAGGGGGTTATGGGAAAAATCCGCGTCCATTTCAAAGATGTAGGTGTATCCCTTCTGAAGACAGTATTTAAATCCGGCAATATACGCTGTCCCTAATCCTTGTTTGGATGAGCGCTCGAGAAGATGTATTTCTTCCGGGTGTATGCCCTGAAGCCTCTTAACGATATCTGCGGTGCCATCCGGTGATCCGTCATCGACTATCAAAACATGAAACGGCTCTTCCTGATGAATAACCGCTTGGATAATTTTCTCGATATTCTCTTTCTCGTTGTAAGTGGGTATTATGACAATACTTTCGGACAAAATAGATCTATGCTTAAATAAGAAATGAAGATTACAAATACGACCTACTAATCCTACTTCTCAGGAGAAGAATTGTTCCAAATGAATCAATTATATATATAGAATTGGTATAATATCAAATAGATTCAAATCTCCCCGGGTCAGCTTCGGTCATTATTTCTTTGACTTTTAGGACGACATCCTCAGAATTTGGTTTTGATATATAATCACCTACCGATCCATATGGTGGCCTGTGCGTAGTGGCTGTCAATGTTGCTGGTGCTGAATCCAGATAATGATATCCGGATTGTTTTTCCAAAACCTCTCGCATCATAAAAGCGGTAGCTCCTCCTGGAACATCTTCATCCATAAAGAGGATACGATTGGTCTTTTTCAAGGATTGTACGATTCTATGCTCCATATCAAACGGCAACAGCGTCTGCACATCTATGAGTTCTACGGATATTCCCATTTCATTGAGCACCTTGATCCCTGCCTGAGCGATTCTAACACAACTGCCATAAGTCACCAGCGTGATATCATCTCCTTCAATAAGGGTTTCAGGAACGCCCAGAGGAATTGTATACTCGCCGATATTATCCGGCATTCGTTCTTTCAATCGGTACCCATTGAGGCATTCTATGAGCAGTGCAGGGTCATCGCTCTTCATCATTGTATTGTAAAACCCAGCTGCTCGAACCATATCGCGCGGTACCAGAACATACATTCCTTTGAGGCAATTGAGCAACATACCCAAAGGGCTTCCGCTATGCCATATACCCTCTAGTCGATGGCCTCTTGTGCGCACGATTAGTGGATTTTGTTGTTGGTTCAAAGATCGATACCTCAAGGTAGATATATCGTCTGTCAAGATAGGTAAAGCATAAACCAGATAATCCAAATACTGGATTTCTGCGACTGGTCTCAATCCTCTGATTGCCATACCTTGCGCCTGACCCAATATCGTCCATTCCCGAATTCCTGTATCAAATACTCGACTCACGCCATATTTTTCCTGCAGTCCTGCTACGCCCTGATTGACATCTCCTATCTGACCTACATCTTCACCAAAAATGAATAAGTTGTCATACTGCTCTAACAATCGATCAAAATTATGTTGAAGTATTTCATATCCATTCGCAATCCTCGAGTTTGTTGAAAATTCAGGTGGAATTACCGCGACCTTGGTGGCAGCCCTTGGAC
>JAHHJQ010000303.1 GCA_018680005.1 Bacteroidia bacterium
AGCAATGAGTGAGCTAGCATGGATGGAATATTATGTAAGAGGCATAGGAGAAAAGTTTAATTGGAATCAGGTTTTGGAAACCTTAGAATCTGAAAAGAAAGAAGCCAGACCATAATCCGATCATTCGACGGAAAATGGTTAAAACAGAACAACCATATGGGGACATCAAAATTTGTAGAAGAGATCAATCGTCGGTTTTTCAACAATGAATTATCAGATAAATTCCAGGCCGAACTAAACAAAATCCCGATCGATCGTCCTGACGTATTCGCTATGGTTGAGCGGATGTTTGGTTATATCAAAGCGTCAGGCATACCTGCACAAGACATGTCTTTGCTTTTAGGAGAATTATTGGGTTCATTATTAGCCCGAATTCTCCCCGAGGCATGGGAAGGCCGAGTCCCTCCGGTGACCGTCGCAGGACGACATCAGGCCATAGATCGTTACATCAAATCAAATCAATGGATAAAACCAGCGAAAAAGAAAATGTTGGATATCGGCTGCGGGTTTCCACCTTATACGACCATTGATACCGCACAGTTTTTTCCAGAGTGGCATATCACCGGAGCTGATCCTTCCCTACCTCAATATCTAGTCTATGACGAGGTAGGGAATTACGCCACTTTTGACAAGAACAAATCCACGGTCTATTTCCAACCGGTAGCACCTACAATAGAAAACTGGAATGTTCTGTTAGAGGATGCCGCTGCGACTAAAAATGGATTCGAAAAACTATTGAATGAATTGATCAATGCACAAAGCGAATCTGAGAATGGCTTGCCGAGATTAGAGCATAATCCGATTCAAGCATATGAAACTGATAATTTGACCTTTGTTCATGGTGGGATCGGACAAATAGATATTGAGGCCAAAGATGTCATTCGATGCTTTAATGTTCTTTTTTATTTTGATGATATTTTTTATGAAAATGCGCTGACCTGGTTCTGTGATCAGTTGCAAGAAGATGGTCTTCTCTTCATTGGAGGAAACTGGGCGGTTTCTTCAGAATCCTATTACAATGTATATCAAAAGAAAGACGGTCAACTTATTAATAGGGCATTTGTATTTGGATTGGATTGTATCTGTCCATTTGGTATTGCCTCCTGGTATGCCAACCATGATGATGACCGACAGACTGCAGAGTTGGTGAAATATGTCAAAGTAATCCGTCAAGACAATGATTTCTTGAATCGGTTTTACAAAATACATGATGCCCAACGATTGAAATATGGTCTCTGCCCCAGAGATGATCAGGGATATTATGGAGCGTTAGACTCTTCAATTACGCCCGAAGAATTATGGCCTTTGGTAGGAAAAATGCTCGAAGAATTGAATGAAGCTGGAATGAATCAAGAGGCGGCTAATGTGCTGCAACAAAACGGGTTTAATGCCAGGATTAATGGGGTGGGGCACATCGAGATCAATTTTTAGACAGCAACTATTCAATATCTTTTCAACATTGCCTTTCGTGGAGCCTTATTGCCTTATGAATATCTAAATGCCGTCTTCCAGGTGTTCCAATGTAAATCGAAAAGCTCTACACAAAGTCCTTGTCATTCCATTTGGATGATCTCCCAGGTGGTTGTCCTAGCTCGAGTTCTTCATACCGGTCATCCTCAAGATAGTAGTCCTCAGGATTATTGGAATTTCTGCCCAATCTTTTCATTTCTTTCTGGAGTAATTTCCTTTCCCACCTGGATAAGTTGGATCCCATCAGCAGAAAGACAATAACAAAATGGATCAAGATAAAAAGTCCCCATCCCCCTACAGGAAAGATAAACCATGGGAATCCAGGAGAGGTAGTCATATTGATAAAGAAGAGAAAAACCATGATACCTCCATATATTAATAGATGGGCAAAAAATATCTTCTTTGCTTTCACACGCTTACGAGCTTTTTGTCTGATTTCGTAGTGGTCCATGATCGAGGAGTTAAGATATATCAATTATTGACATTTGTCACAGCATACGTCCGATAAGTGATGGAATTGGTCTAATAATCCGAGTGTATTTATCTCTGATCCAAACCTTCAGGCAATTCCGTCTCTTCGCCCCATACATATTTATTAAACCACAACCAGTTGTGCCATATTGCAGCAAGCCTTTCTTTTGGTTTGGTAATACCATGACCGAATCCTTTATAAACGACCAATCTGCTATCCACACCAACATCACGCAATCCCTGCAATAACTCGTATGCATTAGGAATCGGTACGCGTCGGTCGAACTCACCATGTTGAATGAGTGTTGGTGTTTTGGCATCCAGGATATTGGTCATCGGTGAAGTCTTTCGATACACTTCTTCATCATTCCACGGATCATTTTTCAGATACTGACGTGTGAATGGATGGATGTCTGTGTTGACATAGTAGGTCATCCAGTTGGATATGCCTGCACCTACCGAGATCGCCTTAAATTTATCCGTATTGGTTGTCAAAAAAGCGGAGATATAACCACCCTGACTCCATCCCATGCAGCCCATTCGATTTTCATCTACAATGCCCTGACTGACCAGATGATCCACACCAGATAGCACATCCCAGGCATCACCTACACCTAAATTTTTTACATTCAACGCTCTAAAGGCTGCTCCATATCCTGCTGACCCACGATAGTTGACGCGCAAAACAAGCGCACCTTTATTGAGCCACTGATTGATGGGATATACATAAGAGAAAACGGCATCAGCACGATCTACTCCTGTCGGACCACCATGGATTACCACGAGAAGGGGATATTGCCGATTGGCGTCATAATCCATAGGTTTATGCAGTATGCCTTCGATATCCGCACCATCTTTACTTTTCCAATTCACGACCTCACTCTGTGCAGTTTTCCAAGTGGTGATCTCTTCAGATTGATTGGTGATTTTCCTGGGTTGGAAAGTAGCAGTCGGCGTCACATAGATTTCGCTGAGGTCGTCTCCATTCTCTGCCCGGAAGGCCATATTCTTGCCATCATTCGAAAAACTTACGCCAAAGATCTGACTGGGATTGTCAGCTACCAGGGAGACATTTCCTGATGCAGGATCCAATTTAAATAGATGTCTTTCAGTTCTTTGGTTGGCGATAGCAAAGATGCCCTGTTCATTCCAATCGCTGATATAAAGATTTTCATCAAAATCTTTTTTTAATTCCTTGGGTGCTCCACCATCAATGGATTGAACAAACAGTTGGTTATTCTGATAGTAATTGGAAGTTCGGTTATCCAGATCTGTATCGTACAATATC
>JAHHJQ010000305.1 GCA_018680005.1 Bacteroidia bacterium
GGTGATTCCAGATCGCTATGATCAAGATCTCAAAAATCTCAAAGGCATGCTCGAATCTCGGTTTGGTGATGTCTATGTTGTTCATCGAATCGATAAGGGAACAAGTGGATTAGTTTGTTTTGCGAGAAATGCCAAGTCGCACAAACATCTCTCAGAGCAATTTGAAGCCAGAACCGTAAATAAAAAATATAAAGCTATCAGTCACGGGACTTCTCTCCGTTCAGAGGGTACCATCGACTCCTTAATTGCGCGTGATGAAGTCAAAAAAGGTAAAATGAGGATTGTGCGGTCTAAAGGGCATCAGGCCATAACGCACTATAATGTAACCGATGCTTTTATGAATTATACGGCTTTCGATGTTGGTTTGGAAACCGGCCGCACACATCAGATCAGAATCCATCTTTCCAGTATAGGTCATCCTTTAGTAGGTGATCCACTTTATGGTGGCCATGCGTCCATCTCCATAAAGGATTTGAAAAAGCACATATCAGGAACTAGTGAAGTACCCTTGATCGCCAGACCTGCACTTCATGCTGTATATCTTCGTTTTCAGGACATTACTTCGGAAAAATCTATTGAATTTAGGTGTGATCCTCCCAAGGATATGCGCGCTCTATTGAATCAATTGAGGAAATGGAAAGCAATGTGACAAAGCAAGTTGCTATCACCAATCAGCTCCAATAGAATGCCTTATATATCTTTCTGATATACCCTTACCCAGTCGATATACATATACTGTGGAAAGGTGGTCGTATTGTCTGGCCGACCAGCATATGTGCCACCTACGGCCATATTGAGAAGAATAAAGAATTCTTCATGAAATTCAGAAAATTTATCTTCTGATATTGATGCTGATGCATATTGATTTCCGTCAACCAACCATGACATTTTATTTGCATCCCATTCAAATTCAAAAATGTGGAAATTATCAGCAAACTTACCTCTGTCCAATTTGTAGGACAGCGCACCCATACTCTCATGTGATCCGGATTCATTGGCATAATGAATGTTGCACTCTACAACGCCATTATCTTTAGAACCATATAATTCAAGGATGTCTATCTCCCCACATTGCGGCCATGGGGTATCGCCACCATTTTCATCAATATTAGCACCTAGCATCCAAAATGCCGGCCATATACCTTTACCATGTGGAAGCTTAATACGAGCAGCTATCTTGCCGTACTTCCAGGAATGCTTATTCGCAGAATTGACCCTGGCGGAAGTATATTCGTCCATCCCATGCTTATCACTTTCATGAATAGCCTTGATCACCAGACAATTATCATCGATAAAAGCATTGTCACTGCTATTAGTATACCTTTGCCATTCATCGTTAAAGCGTCCCGCCTTTTCTACTTGTAAATTCCAATTATTCTCATTTATAGTTTCTCCCTCAAAGTCATCAGCCCAGGTCAATTTCCAGTCAGGACCAGGTTGATACGTATCCTCCATAGGGTTGGAAACGGATTTCTTAGCTATGTTGGAAGTTGCTTTTTCGCTTGACTTTTCTTTATCCATACAAGCAAAAAATGATATTGATAAAAAGAAGATTATGACCAATCTTGAAAGCCAAATATTCATGTAATTCGGTTCAGTGTTGAAAATTAGAAATTCTGGGAGCTGCACAACCTAATAGTTGTGTTCACATTCGCCAAAGTGAAACAAGATATCGAAATCATTTGCAATTTTAATTCCGTATCGATTTATTTCGGTCGTTGCCTTCGGCGACTTCGGATGTTGAGGAGAGGGATTGGCTTTTTAAGCCCCGGGCTAAAGTCTTGGGCTTGATATTCATGCTTCACAAATACATAATTTTCGGCCTTAACGCCCTGCGTGCCTTTTGCCTTCAGCCTCCCTCATGCTTAACACCTGATACCTCCTTCAAATCCCTCTAATCCATCCTCCATCAACAGCCAGTGACACGCCGCTGATATAACTAGCTCTATCGCTAACGAGAAAAGCGGCAGCGGCAGCAAATTCTTCCGGTTTACCAAACCTGCCCAGTGGTATCTCCTTTGTAACTTCCTGAACAGCTGGATTTTGTTGGATGAGATTAGAGAGGCGTGTAGTCAGCGTATACCCGGGCATGAGATTGTTCACAGTAATACTATACTGAGCCAATTCATTCGAGAGACTCTTGCTCAATCCCAGAAGACTAGACCGTACTGCATTTGAAGTGATAAGATTCGGGACTGGTTGTTTGATCGATACCGATGAAACCATCAGAATTCTACCCCACTGATTGTCTTTCATTCCGGGGATTACTTTGGCAACGATATCGGTAACGCTTACAAACAAAGCATTGAAATAGTCCTTCCAATCTTCGTTCAAAAAGTCTTCAAACACACCTGGTGGCGGCCCGCCTGTATTGGTCACAAGGATATCCACGCAACCAAATTGATCAATTGCCTTTTTACAAAGCCGTTCTCTATCTTCTGCAGTATTGAGGTCCGTTTTAACTGCCAAAACCTCGACACCGAGTTCTTGGATTTCTCCAGCTGTAGCTGACAAAGACTCTTGATTTCGACCGCAAATAATGAGCTTCGCACCCTCTTTGGCTAGTTCCAATGCGATAGCACGTCCTAACCCTTTGGAAGAAGCGAGTACCATGGCTACCTTCCCTTGAATTCCTAAATCCATTGTTCCTTTTTATTTTTTGAGATAATCATCTGTCCCATCGATCCAGTCCTGGCGTGGTGGTGCCCAGGTATCGATTTCTTCTACATCTCCGATCATAAGGGCTGCATGTGGAAGATTACCTGGAATCACGACTGTCTCACCGGCATGGATATCCAATTGTTGTTCTTTGTTCTCTCCAAACCAAAACCGTATCGTACCACTGAGGACTTCGGTAATCTGTTCATTTTCATGACTATGGAGGGGTACAAGAAATCCGTCTTTGAATCGCATCTTGGCAATCATAATCTTTTCGCCATAGACAATCCTGCGACGCATTTTTGGATTGACTTCTTCTTCAGGGACTTCATCCCAATTGATTTTTTTGATCATAGGTATTTGGCTTTTTCAGTAGAATATTCAATTCGATCAATCTATAAATGTAAAGAATTGGGCAAAAGAAATGCGATAATCCATGTGTTCTTCCTATCATGTTGTATAATCTGTAAGCGATATTCATGTTTCGATTTACTCTTCCAATGGCCCTGCAGTCTTTTCGGGTCAATCCGTTTCATACTTTTCTTTCTATCCTGGGTATTATCATCGGTGTAGGTGCACTATTTTCCATTCTTTCGTTGGCAGATGGGATGGAAAAGATGGCTCGCGATCAGATCACATCCACATCCAATCTTCAATCCATTGGTATCGTACCTAAGAATAGCGAAATGGTAGATGGGATCCGGATCCAGCTTGATTCGTTTGAGATATTCTCTACCAATCAAGCGCGTGACCTCGCGGTTCAACTAGGAAACTCAAAACTCCAGATGCGCAACACCCGCCATTCACTCGTATCGCTTCAAGGTGATTCCCTTGTGGTAGGTACCGTCATCCAAGGTGTACTTCGCATGGAAGAAGAAATATATGGCAAGTACGAATTCATCGCTGGAAGTAATTTTACACAAGAGCATATTGATAACAATGATTCTTTGATTGTGATTTCCAAAACGGTGGGGGACAAATTATTTCCTATGTTGTCCCCTGATCTTGTAATTGGAAAAAATATAGTATATGACGAAAAGCATCTAAAAATCTGGGGTGTAGTAGCTCCAAAAGAAAAACCCAAAACCAATCAGGCCACCTATCTGGCTACAGTACCGATTACAATTTATAGTCCTTCGGAATTGAGAAAACATCTGGCCACCATCCAGGTAGATGTTCAAGAAATTGAAGACTATGAATCTGAAAAAGCTAAGATTTCAGCTTTCCTGGACGAAGAATTTGATAAAGGAGCTGAAGGATTTACGCTGATCTCTTATGCCAGCCGAATGGAACAACTTAGCAAAGGTTTGCTGGCTGTAAAAGTCATCATGGGTTTGATCGTTGGAATATCTGTAATAGTCGGGGGCATCGGTATCATGAATGTCCTTCTAATGTCTATTAAAGAAAGAACAAAGGAAATCGGTGTCCGCAAAGCAATAGGCGCCAGCGAGTCTACGATTAGAGCTCAATTTCTTGTGGAAGCTATGATTATTTCGTTAATGGGTTGCGCTCTTGGTGTTCTATTTGGAGTACTTTTTATGTCTATAGCCGTACCGATTCTTCAGTACTTAATAGAATTACCTTTTTCCTGGATATTCAGCCTGACCAATACAGCAATCATTATTATTGTTGCACTGTTAATCGGGATCGTCTTTGGCACTTATCCAGCGATCAAAGCCGCTAAACTAGATCCAATCGAGGCGATACGACATGAATGATTGCAATACGTTATTCCTGTATCATTTGACTAAAGAAGGTCATAGCCTCATTCAGATTCTGAATGGCATATTCACTCATACCGATCTTTAATTCCCAGTCCATACCTCTTATTTTTAAAGTGTAGGCTTGAGGATGATGCTCGTATAGATCCTGGCAGAGATATAGCACGGCTCCAGGTGTCAGTGCATGCGTGGTAAAAGTAAAATCATTTACAGGCTCTGTCTTTTCCCATTCAAAAGATATATCATCTTCTCCTGCATAGGCATCAATAAATACAACCTTCGGGAAATTAGATAGCCGTTCTGCATCTTCTACCTGCAACTGATAGCCATAAGCCGTCTTTCCTTTGAAATTTTTCATCTCCTTGATCGCATCCAGAAAAGCCCAGCCTAATCCATCATCACTCCGGGCGCTATTCCCTATTGCGATAAAAAGGGTGTCTTCCTGATTGATATCCAGAAATTTCTGCCTGTCTATCTTCTCGCTTCCGTGTGTTGCTCCTTTAACTTTTGCGATGCTCATCGATGAGGTTATTTTCATGATCATAGACAGAGACATGTAGTGGCATCTGTCCTAGTGCATGTGTGGCACAACTTAGACATGGGTCAAATGCCCGGATGGCTACTTCAACCTGATTAAGCATGCCCTCTGTAATTTTCTTCTGACGATCCAGTGTTTCCTTAGCAACCCATCTTACCGCCCTGTTCATTGCTTCATTGTTGTGGGTAGTCGATACGATCAGGTTACACTTCGTGATCATTCCTTTGTCATCCACCTTATAATGATGGATAAGTGTACCTCTAGGTGCTTCTATAATTCCAATTCCTTCGGGACGCCGTGTTCCTTCTCTCAGGAGATCATCTCCCAGTAAGGATTTGTCGTTGAGAAGAATTTTCATTTCTTCAGCACAATGCAGGATTTCAATCAACCTGGCCCAGTGGTAGTGCATGGTACAGTTGTTCGGATTTCCTGAAGTATATGCTTTGAAGGTCGCCAGTTCTTGATTGGCCAAAGGCGTCGTAATGGAATCTGCAACGTTCATTCTTGAAAGCGGCCCTACTCTGTTCCATCCATTTTTTCTTCCCAAACTATTGAGATAAGGGAACTTCATATAGGACCATTTCTCTACACCCTCTGTGAAGTACTTGATATAGTCATCATTGTGAACATCATTCAAGGTAATATTGCCATCTCCGTCAATTGCTCTCATACGACCATCATAAAGTTCGAGTGCCCCGGTTTTGGAAACCAAACCAAGATGACCGGAAGGATAATTCGCAAATGAATCGAGCCATCTGAAATGCTTGTCGTGGTAGGACTTGATGAATTCGACAATTTCCTGTGACCATTCGATCATAGTATCGATATTCGGAATTTCTTTACCATTGAGGAAATAGTCCCTTTCTTCTGGCATAAAGGTCTTGTGGACACCACCCGGAACAGCGGCGATACCATGTATCTTCTTACCTGTGATGGCTTTAATTATCTCCTGACCGAACTTACGCATCAGGATTCCTTTCTTCGCTAGTTCCTTATTGGCGATGGCGACCTGAACAATATTTCTTTTTTCAGGTACGATATCCGATCCAAACAACAAGTCTGGAGATGCCAAATAAAAGAAATGCAAGGCATGGGATTGGAATACTTGTCCATAGTGCAACAGTCTTCTCAACTTTGTTGCTGTCGGCGACAGGTCTTTTGGATTCAAGCCCACGATCTGATCAATCGCTTTTGCAGCCGCCAGATGGTGACTCACAGGACAAATACCACAAAGTCGCTGTACTAACAGAGGTGCCTCCCAGTATGGATAACCTTGAATAAAGCGTTCGAATCCTCTAAATTCTACGATATGAAGAAATGCGTCTTTGACTGCACCTTTCTTATCCATATGAATGGTAACCTTTCCATGTCCTTCAACACGGGTGACGGGTTCTATGACGATTTTATTTGACATCTTAGTCGTATTTGAATTCTGAATACAATATTGAAAATTGATCCCCCCAAAGGATATTTTGCACTTGCTTCCACATATGTGTGGCAGTAGGCGGACATCCAGGTATAAAGTGATCGATTTTTACGATTTCATTACAGGGATACACCTTATCGAGAATCTTGGGCAGATCTTCATGATAAGGCACAATGGATTCACCCGTTTCGGTGGTCATGGAGTCCAGGTATGCTTCTTCAAGACACTCTTCTAAAGGTACCATATTTCGCATGGCTGGAAGTCCGCCCCAAATTGAGCATTCTCCTATAGCTACAAGCACCTTACATTTCTTTCTGAACTCCCGTAATACCTCAATATTTTCTGTATTACAGCATCCACCTTCAATCAAGCCGATGTCACATGTTTTTGTAAACTCCTTGATATCTGTTAACGGGCTCTTATTGAAGTCAACTAACTCTATTATATCTAGGAGGCCAAGGTCTATATCCAATAAAGACATATGACACCCAAAACATCCGGCTAGTGATATAGTAGCGATCGTTTTCTTTTCGAGTTTTGCCGGTTTTCCGTTTTTCTTAGGTTTTGCTTCTGCTTTAGGTTTTTGTACTGATTCGTAGTCGAATTTTCGGTCACCAAATGGTCGTGCGATACTTTTTCCACGAACCAGGATCGCTCCAGTTGGGCACAGATTCATTGCTTCTACGGCTTCATCTTCAGTCAATTGTGCCTCCATATCATAGTCTATTCCGACAACGGTTTCATTACCACGAGAACAGAAAGAAAAGACCTGCTTTCCATCTTTGGTCAACACTTCTTCGACACAACGGCGGCATTTAACACACCTGTTGTGTTCAATAACCATACGCTTTGGATTGAAATCTATCAACCTGTCTTTGAACAGATGAGGGAATCTTGTGTTTGTGATTCCCATTTCGTAGCCCATATGTTGGAGATCGCAATCACCACTTTTTTCACATGATGGGCAGAAGTGATTTCCTTCTGCAAACATCATCTCGACCAGGGATTTACGGACGTCTTCTAACTCAGGTTTTGCTACCTCGACCTCCATACCATCTCTGACCTTTTCCATACAGGCAGGTCCTGCATGTCCATCTATGTTGCAAGTACATACACGGCAGCTACCCAAAGGTGGATCGATGTGTTCATAGTAGCACAGAGAAGGAATAAAGATGCCGTTTTCCTCGGCCACCGTTACCAGGTTTCTCCCTTCTTCAGCCTTGATCACCTTGCCATCAATCTTGAATTTTATTTTTTTTGCCATTGCTGATGAATTACATATCAGAATAAATATTTTATTGCATTAGAACTTAGCTTCTAAATTTTTCGTAGGCCATCACTGCTTTTTCTTCATCAAAGTTCTTGTTCAGGCCTTCGCCTTTTTTGTCCAGTTTCTTTTTGAAATATTTAGGAAACTTGTCAATTGCCAGAAGCAATGAATTGGTCGCTAATTTTCCAAGACCACACCGGCTAGTCATCTTCATGATTTTACCCCATTCTGCGATTTCGGCGATGTCTCGTTTGTAGGCCAATCCGGTCGACAGTTTTACAAGTTTTCGTTTGATGATATAGTTACCGGCCCTACAAGGCGTGCAGATACCGCAAGACTCATGTTTGAAAAACTCTGCAAAATTGGTGAGAATGTGAATGATGTCTCGATCTGAGTGGAAGACCATAAAGGATCCTCCGCATTTAAGATCGTCTTTTGATATTTTTCGATTCTTTTCCGACATGGATATACATTCACCTGACGGCCCGCTCACCTGAATAAAGAATGGGTCTTCAGCCTCACATAATTCCAGCACTTTTGCCACGGAAGTCCCCCATTCTATTTCATAGATACCCGGCTTAAAACAATCGCCGGAAATGCTGAGCAGCTTAGTTCCGGGAGAATCTGGTGTTCCCGTTTGCAGATAAAAATCAGTACCTAATTCTATGATTCTGGCTGCAGCACAGAAGGTTTCCACATTGTTTACAATTGTTGGTTTATTTAAATATCCTCTCTGTGTCGGGAAGTATAGTTTGGTTCTTGGTTCTCCCCGCTTTCCTTCGAGTGAATTCAGCAAGGCAGTTTCTTCACCACAGACATAGGCACCGGCCCCTAATTGTACTCGAATATCAAAATCAAAATTCTCAATGCCGCAAATGTTTTTCCCCAATAGGTTCATTCGTCGGAAATGCTCAATCACATTATTGATCTTTTCAAGTAGCCAGGTATATTCTGCCCTCAGATAAACGATGCCCTCTTGCGCACCGACAGCGTATGCAGCTGTTATCATACCTTCAAGCATCAGCCCGGGCATTTCACTCATTAGGACCCGATCCTTAAAGGTACCGGGTTCTCCCTCATCCGCATTACACACAATATATTTGGGATTTTCCTTTTCCTTACGGCAGAATTCCCACTTCATGCCAGTTGGAAAGAAAGCACCACCGCGCCCTCCAAGTTTTGACCGCTTGACTTCCTCGATAAGTTGTTCGGGAGTTATATCAACAAGTTTAGATACCGCGACTCCCGGATGATATTCCCGGAAAAAAATGGTTTTATCCTTTGGCGGTGTGTAATTGACATGGTCGGGCACCTCATCACAGATGGCTTTCGGGTGAACTCCCTTTCTTAGATCTGTGATGATTCGTCTTACCTTAAGCGAATTAAGATTTGTAAATGGATAAAAGTTGATTAGTGCAGCGGGTTCCTGATCGCTAAGTCCGATACAAGGTGTTTCAAAAAGTGCAAATTCACCAGATGGGTCCTGTTCTCCAAATCGCTGCCCGGTTTCCCGCTCAAAAGCTTCTTTAACCCTTTGAAAGCCTTTGGTTTCTGAAACAATGCTGTTGTTCAAATAAATCGTATGATGACCAGTCCGTTCGCGATGAAAGAAATGATAGAAAGAAATAACTCCTTCCAATTCAATTTTAGAGATACCCAGTTTTTGGGAACATTCCTCTACATCCTGATCCCGGATACATCCATATTGGTTTTGATACATCCACAGCTGGTCCAGTAATGCTGTACGATCAAGATGATTGTCCGATTTTTTAGACTTCATAGTTGTAGGATTTTCCTTATTCAATACCCCTTTGGGTTTTCAGCCATCGATACCATTCATCCATTCCCTCTCCCTTCGTGGCAGATACTTCAATAAATTCTAAATGATGATTGACCTGCGATGCATATGATTTGGCCTTCTCCACATCAAATTGCACATACGGCAAAAGGTCTGTCTTATTGATCAGACAGAGTTGAGAGGAATGGAACATATCCGGATATTTCTCAGGTTTGTCATCACCTTCCGTTACACTCATGATGACCACGCGTTGGCCTTCTCCGAGATCAAACAGGGATGGGCAAACCAGGTTACCCACATTTTCAATCATCAATATGGAATTCTCCGTTGGAGCTAATTTTTTAATTGCCTTGTGTACCATTTCAGCATCCAGGTGACATCCTTTTCCGGTATTAACCTGTACCACCGGTGCACCTGTCGCATGGATGCGGGCAGCATCGTTGGACGTTTGCTGATCACCTTCGACAACAAAGAAATCCAGTTCATTATTGAGATCACTAATTGTCCTCTCAAGGATGGATGTCTTACCCGAACCAGGTGAGCTCACCAGATTGAGGCTGAGTACATTTTTTGCTTCAAGGAAGCCTCTGTTTCTTGCTGCGGTAAGGTTGTTTTGAGAAAGGATATCACGTTCCATCTCAATGACCGTCTTCTCCGGATGATGGTGGTGATGTTCATGACCATGATGATGATCGTGACCATGGGTGTGATGGTGGTGTGCATGATGATGATCGTGACCATGATGATGGTGATGTAAAGATTCTTCTTCTCCAAATTTTTTAATCGTCACTGCATCACTCGGTTGGTTACATCCGCAAGTACTACACATAGGTTTTTTGTTTTAGTATTGGTAGTTTTTCTTAATCATTCATGAGACCACTAATTGTTTGATTTTCAGTTCTTTCCCTTGAATGAGTTCAGTTAAATATTCATTACAATCCGGACACTGAGCAAAATAATCTTCCGTTTCAAACTCTGCTTTACAGTTCGTGCATTTTGCTTTTGCCGGGACTAGGTGGATAATTCTTTCCGCATTGGCCAACACGGTTTCTGGAACGCAGGCATTCCAGGCAAATAAGAGCGCATCCATCTCAACTCCTGCCAGGTAGCCTATTTGAAGATCGATCTGATCTACCTTATGGGCATTGACTTTTTTGACTTCGTTGTTGGCTATTTCCAGTATGTTTTGAACGATGGATAACTCGTGCATGAATCTAATCCTTTAACCCAATGCAAAGCTATGGAAGACCTGTTGATTCACCTGTGATGCAGGTCATTCTTCGAATTGATTCCCATCTGAAAGGAAATCAGAAAACGAGTTTTCTTACGGTATTAGGTGAAGATTAGAATCACTAACAGATCCTGGGTAACTGATCGCCTACCAACATGTTCAGCACCCTTCTACCACCGATCGCGCTTTTGAGCAAAACCTGACCGGGATGATCTGAAACAACCTCTCCGATCATGGCAGCATGTTCTCCGAACTCCAATTGACGCAATCGATGCAAAAAGGATTCAGCCTGATCGTTGGAAACTATAGCGACAAACAAACCTTCATTGGCTACATAAAGTGGATCAAGACCAAGCAGTTCACATGCAGCATTGACTTGTTTGAGTATCGGAATATTGTTTTCGATTATCTCAACACCCAAGCTCCGTACTTTGGCGATTTCTGTTAATACTGTCGAAACTCCTCCGCGGGTAGGATCTCGAAGCAGATGTATATCTGTCCCAAATTCATCCAACAGGGTCTTAATAGTGTGATTGAGGTAGGCAGTATCGCTCTCGATTTCTGTTTCAAAGGATAGCCCTTCTCTCACAGACATGATGGCCATACCATGGGAAGCTACATGACCGCTAACAATTATTTTATCGCCGGATTGGACATTTTGAATGTGAATGTTGGCCTTTGGATGCATAGCTCCGATACCTGTGGTATTGATAAAGATCTTGTCTCCTTTGCCTTTGTCCACAACTTTAGTGTCGCCGGTAACTACCTGAACACCAGCGGCATCGCATGTATGTTTTATAGACAGGAGGATCTCCCAGAATTCAGTCATCTTCAATCCTTCCTCGATGATAAAGCTTAATGAAATGTACTGCGGGATTGCTCCACACATAGCGACATCATTGACCGTACCGTTGACGGCCAGATCACCAATATTACCTCCTGGGAAAAATATAGGTGACACTACAAAGCTATCTGTTGAAAAGGCTATTGGACCATTGGCTTGAATGACGGCACCATCGTGTCTTTCGTCCAGTATAGGGTTACTGAAAAGATCAAAGATCATTTGATCTAACAGTCTATTGGTTAACAATCCACCGCTTCCATGCCCCAGGGTGATGATATCATAATTCATTTGAGGCATGGGGCAATTCAGGGACATCCGGGTCATAGGATCTGTTTTTTACTTGGAGGCAATGCTTTCGGAAGAAGTGATGGCTGAAAAGTGATAGTAGGCTGCACAAGCCCCTTCGGAAGAAACCATAGGCGCACCGAGTGGATGTTCAGGTGTGCATTCCTTTCCAAATGCCGAACAAGCCTTGGGTTTCTTTATTCCTTTCAAAATTTCTCCGGCAATACATATTTCACTTTCGCTGACTTCGCCTTGTTGGATATCAAACTTTCGATTCGCATCATAGCTTGCATAATTTTCCCTCAGTTGATAGCCACTTTCGGGAATGGTACCTATGCCCCTCCATTCTCTATCTGTTATCTCAAATGCCTGCAATATTGTTTCAATGGCTTTTGGATTGCCATTTTCTCGAACTACACGGCTATATTGATTCTCTAGTTCAGTTCTGCCCGTTTCCAACTGACGAACCAACATCAGTATGCCCTGCAAAAGATCAACGGGTTCAAATCCGGTCACTACAATTGGAATCTTGTACTTATCGACAAGTGGATAATATTCTTGCATCCCCATAATCGTGCACACATGTCCTGCTGCCAGAAAACCTTGAATATGGCTCTCTTCGTCTTGCATTACAGCTTCAATAGCCGGAGGAACCAGGACATGGGCGGTGAGGATCGAATAATTCTTTAATCCTAACCGATCCGCATGAATAACCGATAATGCATTGGCAGGTGCAGTAGTTTCAAATCCTACAGCAAAGAAGACAATCTCTTTTTCAGGTGTTTCCTTAGCCAGCTTAACTGCCTCTAATGGAGAATACAGAATTCTTACTTCAGCACCTTCAGCTTTGGCCTGAAGAAGACTTTTTTCAGATCCCGGTACACGAAGCATGTCACCGAAGGAACAAAGAATGACATTGTCCTGCTCTGCTAAATAGATGGCCTTGTCGATAAGTCCCAGAGGGGTTACACAAACAGGACATCCCGGTCCATGAATCATCTCAATTTGTGAGGGCATCATTTCCAGCAATCCATTTCGGACCAGACTGTGAGTCTGTCCTCCGCATACTTCCATGATCTTCCATTGCCGAGTGACTATTTGGTTCAATTCCTCGATGTACTCTTTCACCATATGAGGATCGCGATATTCGGACAAGTATTTCATGATATTATTTGTGCGACTAATTCTTAATGCTGCAAATCGTCCAACTCCCCAATCTGTTTCAGGTAATCGAATGTTTTCTGCGCTTCATCTTTGTCCACGACACTTATTGCAATGCCCACGTGCACAAGAACAAAATCTCCCTCCTTGGCTTCAGGGACCAGTTCCAGGCTGGCTTCTTTGAGAATACCATCAAATGACACCTTAGCCATTCTTGAAACATCCCCGATGGGGGATTCTATTGACTTAATTTGTCCTGGGATAGCGAGACACATAGTTTAATTCTTTTGGTTACCGGCTAACATTATTTGATAATAAATCAATTGCCCAAAGGATATGTTTTCATCATTAGGCGATAGATCACGGTGAAAATATAACTTTATATCCTTCTTGAAATGATGATCGATCATATCTATCAATAAACTATTCTGAAAGACACCACCACTAAAGGCAATTTGATCGATTTCTAAATCTTCTGCCATCCTTAAAATGATCTGAATCAGTGAATAATGAAATCTTGCTGCTATCTCTGCATTATCCTTTCCTTTTTTCAAATCCAGTAGTACACCCCGGATCAATGCTTTAGCAGAAACCGTTTGGGTCAATTTATTATAACCACCGAACGAATACGTAAATGCCATACCTTTAATATCGGTATGCATCCGGGCAAGTTCTTCCAAATACATTGCCGCTTCACCTTCAAAGTTAGCCTTGTCCAAAAGACCCAAAAGCGTGGCTACTGCATCGAATATTCGTCCCATACTTGAAGTAAGTACCGGTTGTTTTTTTCGTAACAGATTCTGATATAGCTGCCATTCCGTATCAGAGAATTTTTTCTTTAGCAACTCTTCTGTACCAGGTTGATTATCAGCGAGAACCAAAGCAGATAATCTAGGCTCTCTTGACATCTTATCCCCCAGGATCCAAGGATAGTATTCTATATGTGATATCCGATTAAAAGTATAAGTGGAATATGTAAAAAACTCCCCGCCCCAAATCTGTCCATCATCCCCGTATCCCGTGCCATCCCATATGACACCCAGGATTCGTTGATTGGCGTTTACCAAATTGTTTTCACCAAGGACAGCTGCAAAATGAGCCAGATGATGTTGGCATTTGACGATTGGTGTTTTGAATTTTTTGGCCATATCCTCACCAATCCGGGATGACCAATATAATGGATGGAGATCAGACAAGATTACGGAAGGCTTGGGTTGGAAGACATCCAAAAAATGATTGAGTAAATGCTTATAAGATTGCTGTGTATCAAAACTATCTAAGTCTCCTATATACTGACTGATATAACAATTTTGTTTATGATTTATAGCAAAGGTGCTTTTCAGATCTGCACCTGTTGCAATGCGTGATTCCTGTCCAAAGGACAATTGATCATTGTAATATCCCGGAGCAATTCCCCGAGATCGGCGAATCGTAATCTTACGTCTTGTTTCAGTACTGAATTTGACGACGCTATCATCCTGGGGATGCAGAATATCACGATTGTTGGTCACAACATAATCGGCTATTGGGTTTAGCTCGTTGAGTGCATTGGCATCATTGTAAATAATTGGGGCATTGCTCAGATTTCCACTCGTAAACACTATCCCCTGTTTAAATTCATCCAGCAACAATTCAAACAAGGGTGTATAAGCTAAGGTGACGCCTAATTGATTCAAGCCAGGAGCTATACCTTGAAGATCCAAGTTTTGATCGTCATGCTTTTTAATCGGGACCAGTACAATTGGACACGCAGAACTCAAAAGCAAATGTTCTTCTTCGTTCCCAATTTTGACAACAGATTTTGCTTTTAACAAATTTGGAAACATCAAGGCAAACGGTTTAGTAGGTCGATGTTTTCGTTGTCGAAGTTTTTGAATGGCTTTGCTATTTCCTGCATCACAGGTCATTGCATAGCCACCAATACCTTTGATGGCAATGATGTGTCCTTGGCGCCAGAGTTTTGGTATTTCGGAAATGATTGCATTGGCATCCTCCGTTATCAACTTTTGACTTTCATTGTAAAGACTAAGGCTGATGCTGCAATCAAGACACGAGTTCGTTTGTGAATAAAATCGGCGATCAACAGGACTGTTATATTCATTCTTACAATTAGGACACATCACGAAAGGGGCCATGGTTGTCAGATGCCGGTCGTATGGTAAGTTTTGGACAATGGAATATCGCGGACCACAGTTGGTACAAGTGGTAAATGCATATTGAAATCGGCGATCACCACTATCCTTAATTTCTGACCTGCATTCAGAACAGATAGCAAAATCTGGTGTAATCCATATGTCTGCCTCTCCCCCAGCGTCACTTTCCTGAATGATGAAATTCTTAAAATCTTTTGCTGCTACCTTCTCCATTGTTACCGAAGATATCGTGCTCAATGCCGGTGCCTTGGACACTACAGCTTCACGAAAGCGATCGGCTGAATCAGTAGTTCCATTAAATTCTATATGCACACCATCCTTGGTATTGCTCACACAACCATTGATTTGGTGGTCTTTGGCCAACTGGTAGACAAAAGGCCTGAATCCGACACCTTGTACGATACCCTTGATATGAATGTGGAAAGTGTTCAATTATATTGATTAGTAAAGATTGGCATCATGCGATTTAAAATACTACTCCTGCCAATAGGTGAGTATTTCTTTAAACTTAGGTTCGGCTTGAAGATCCGCAAGCCAATGATCATTGTGAAACTGATAGAATCCATAGCGCTGACCTTGGACCACGGATGCTTTTAATCTAGTCAATGCCAATTCCTGGTCGCCAATTATATTGTAAGCTCTTCCGAGATAGTAGTCGATATCACCAAATTGATAAGAGCTACGCATTTCATTGATTCTTTCAATAATGCTGTCAGCAATATCCGTATTATCCATCTTATGCTCTGCTGCTGCAAGCATACACCATGTTTCAATATCAAGACTGTCACTATCCAAATATGCTCTGAAGTTTGCACTGGCATCCGCATAATTTCCATTCAAAAGATGGATTTCACCTTTTCTATAAACGGATTGAATAGTGTTAATTTCATCAAATGCTCTTTGAAGATATTCTTCAAATTTCTTCTCATTTCCATCAGTGAGACATTCTCTTGCTGTATAGAGATATAGAGACCCTCTGTCGGTATTGCCTTCTGCTAGCTGTTCATTGTCGATATATTGATCCAATTCTTCCCATAGCCCGGCTCTCACAAATGCTCTTATGCGTAATTTCTCTGAGTATCCCTTACCGCCATTATCGGCTAAGATTTTTCCAATTCTCAATGCATTCATCGGATCATCATTTTCAAGATCCATATACATCTTTACATATAGTCGAGTCAGACATCGTTCACAGTTGCCATAATCCATGGCTCCTTCATCTATAATATCATAGATATCGAATGCTTTCTGCACATCATTAATGAAGTCTGAAGCCAATACCAATACTGAGTTATTCGTCATTAGGTCAAACGGAGCCAATTTCAGTTCTTCATTGAGATGATAATAGATCAAGTTATTTTTGCCTGACAATAATGCCTTATAGAAATTGAGCAAATTTTTCTGACGCAAATCTGCCTTTGGGAGTTCAGTTTCTAAGACACGAGTCAGGGAATCTGCAGTGTCAAATTGACCAAGATTATAATGGCAACTGATTCGCAGGACCTTGGGCTCAAAATAATTGGAATCCAGTTGAATTGCCTCTTCTAAAAGCGTGAGCATTTGTTCATTATCTTCAATTTCTTTGGCCGCCAATAATACTTTATAGGCCTCAAACTTTGGAGGCGACGTTTCTAACAGCAGATTTCGTTTTCTATCCTCATCAATAATCAAAGCGGCTAAAATATGCTGCCGCATTTCTTCAATACCTTTCATTGGGTCAATGGTATCGCATTTGACTGTTGGTGTAGCGGTGATGACTTCTTTTGATTCGGGATCTGTAATCGTACATTCCATAAGTAATTCACCTCCCAGACGATATATCTGACCTTCGACAACTCTATTGACATCAAACTTATCTTTCAATGAAGACATTCGGTCTAACGGACCTGATGATCCTAAGAGTATGCTTTCATAGTCCTTGATGGTCTCTCCAGTGATCACCTTGGCAATCTTAAACTGGCTTATGCCATTGATAATCCTATCTGCCGTAATTTCACGCAGGATATCCATCTCCTCGCTGCCCGTGTTGTTCTTGAATCCAAAAACCGCTACGGTCAAGGATTCTTGATCTGCATCTAAATCTTTATTGTTACCAGCACCAGTGAATTGAAAATAAGCAACACCCAATGCCAGTAGAACAGCCGCAATCGTCAATAGCTGAAAAATGGTTTTCTTATTAGATCTAGCAGGCGCCTTTTGTTTGAGTTTTCCTGTAATGTTTGCTTTATTCGGAATTTGAAGCCCTGCATTTGCTAAAGCATAGATCTTGAGCGGTTCGTTTACATTCTTGAACTCAAATGCATCGAGAAATTGTGTTTTAAGATTTTGATGGTTCCGAATATCCAGGAATATTCTCTCCGAAAATAGCACAGATCCCGGAGTGGCTATCGATTCTATTCTTGAAGCAATATTGACACTGTCACCGTAAACACTTTCGTTTTCAAAAAAGACATCACCACTATGAATGCCAATTCTCACCGGTACGTTGGGCGAACTGACAAATGCATTCTGAACTTCCAAAGCACATGTCATTGCCTTGACATTACTGTCAAATACACAAAGACATCCATCACCCATGAAGTTGATGATCTTTCCCTTATTCCTGGGGACGGCGCTTTCTAATTCAGATCGAAATTTTTGAAGCCATTGACGAGCTCGATTTTCATCAGTCTGCATCATGGCCGTATATCCGGCTATATCTGCAAAAAGAATTGCACTGAGTTTTCTTATTGACTTTTCTGACATTGTTTGAAGTTCCTGCTCAATATAAGCAATAAGGATAGTCCTAAAGAAAAGATTGCGCCGGCAATGATTATTATTCTATTACTTCGAAATTCCGAATGGATTCCAGTCCTCTTTCGTCCACAATCAGGATTTCATGTTTACCAACCGGGGGTATCAAAGAAATTTTGTGTACCCCTTTCGTCGATTGACGAAATTGTCCATCCAGATGCCAATGAACAATGGCATCTGGATCAGAATGTGCTGCCGAGAATACGACTTCATTTTTTTGTCCATCAAAATCCCTTGGAATAGCAATGTCTGCTCCGACAAATGGATAGACGATATCCAGCTGACTTTGCACCTCCGGTTTACAGTCTTCATGATACTTTGGGATTTGTGGATAAGCAGCATTAAATTTTCTATAAAAGTAAGACTGGGTTGGTGGAAGCTGGAAAAATGACTTCCTGGAAATTTTCGAAGGTGAGTAACAAGCGGCATTCACTCTGAATTCTTCATTGACATCCAGATTCACCATTTGATGGAGGTCACACACCTTCAATTCTCTATAAGACAACGGACCCGAAACTTTGGTTGTATCTGTACAAAGTCTTCCTATCCTATATCCTGAATGCGCACAAATATCAAAATCATCCAGTGCATCATAAGGCTCAGAAAACCAGCGACTTGCCCCCAATGAATTAAAGATGTCAAACATAACAGGGCCTGCATAATTGAGCCCTGTCAATCCGGGACGACCTTCCCCATCTGCATTACCTACCCAGACCCCCACCACATGCTTGGCATCCATACCTATTGCCCAGGCATCTCTATGGCCAAAACTAGTCCCCGTCTTCCAGGCAATCTTCCTTTGACCAGCGAATAGCTGCCATCCGTCTTCTCCTCTAGGTCTTTGCACATTGGATAATACCTCCATAATTGTATGCACGGAACCCTCTGAATAAACGGGCAGATTTTTCTCAGCTTCTGTTGGTTTCATGAAAGCACCCCACCTGATTCCCTGGGTATTTTGAAGCCCACTATCATTCGCCTTGTCGAGTTGATTGGCCAAACCTCGATAAACATTAACCAGGTCAAACAAAGTGACTTCTGCGCCGCCCAGAATCAAGCTAAGACCATAGTGATCAGAGGGCTTTCTTATTGTAGAGAATTCGAGCTTTTGCAATAAATTGTAGAAAGGGGTCAATCCATAAGACTGTAGCAATCTAACTGCCGGTATATTTAAAGACTGCGTAAGTGCATCTCCTGCTTTGACCGCGCCTCGAAATGTTCTGTCAAAATTCTTCGGTGAATACCCTGAGATCTGAGTTGGAATATCAGGTATTAAGGAGTTTTGAGATATCATCCCTTCGTCTAAAGCTGCAGCATAGAGCAAGGGTTTGAGTATACTTCCACTGCTACGTGGTGACTGTATGATATCCACGGCTATCCCCTCTCCGGATTCACTACAATCGGAATTGCCTACATACGATAAGATTTCCCCGGTTTTGACATCGGCCACCAGGATGGCCAAATTATGGATTTCATTGCTGTGATATCGCAGATGATATCTATGCGCAATTTCCTGATGATATTCCTGTATACGCGCATCCAGCGTTGAATGAATGATCTGTCCCTCAAACCCATTTTGCTGTACGTGATCCAAAAGATGCGCGGACAAATTGGGCAATGCATATGGCTGTCCGGGTAAAGCTTCCATTTTCGCCAATTCGAGATCAGTTGCATCCAGAATCCCTTTTTGATAAAGCTTTTGTAAGAGCCGATTTCGCTTTAGTTCAAAATCTTTGGAATTCTTTCCAGGATATATGATCGAAGGAGCATTGGGCAAGACGGCCAGTGCTGCAGCCTCTGACCAGGATAGTAAATGTACCGGTCTTGCATAATATCTCCAGGATGCCGCTTCAAGACCTACAACATTGCCTCCAAAGGGAGCCAAACCTGCATACAGTTGTAGTATTTTTTCTTTGGAATATTTGACTTCTAATTGAAAACTGATGAAGATTTCAACGAGTTTATTGATAACGGTCCGATCTCTATTTCCTCGGATGATCCTTGCCAGCTGCATGGTGATTGTAGAACCTCCACTTATTATTTCACCTGCCTCAATATTTTGCCGGATGGCCCGAAATATGGAAACAGGATTTACTCCGGGATGGTATCTGAAATATTCATCCTCAAACAACTCAATACAGGTTGTGAAATTATTGGGAAGACTGTCGGGTATTGGAAATCTCCATTGCCCATCCTTTGCTATTCTAGCTCCTAGAAGTTGATGGTCTTTTGAATAAAGCACAGTACTATAGGCAGGATTGCAATCCGGCAAAGGGATGATCAGGAGCATTAGAAATGACACCCCCAAAACTAATAGGATCCTTAGGCTCCATTTCTTTATTGTACTACGACCTCTGTCCATTGCCCTTTTTTAGAAGCAGCTATAGTATTGTCATACATCGCCTCGCAATTCACACCCGGCAGATAATATTTCCCTCCATATGCGGCATTCATCTGGATTTCAAAAGTCTTACTCCTACCTTTTGGTAAGGAGAAATATGTCAAAACTCTATCATCCCTAATATCCTGATAATCAAATATATTGACATCGTTATTTGAATCTGTGTTGTCGAGCCGTGTGTTACGGATCTCCCACCCTGCCGGCACGAGATAAGTCAATGCCAATTCCTGATAGTCATCCAAATAGACACCTGGGTTGCTAACCGATATTTTCACACTAAAATCGGTGCCCTGCGGAATTGAATTTGGAATCAATATTCTACCGGCCTGATCCAAATACTGCACATTCAATCCAAGGTTGGAACTTTTAGCGACTTCATTTCCAGGTAAAGGCGTACCTACGAGTACCGTTCTGGCAAAGAGTTCGGACCCAGATTTATTATCTATACGAATGGCTCCCTGATTCATGGACACAGGGATTTCTATCAGTTTGACAGCTTTCGTCATTGAAAGACCCATTGGTGACTGAGGCCCAATCTTCACATCAACAGATACTGGAGAATCGTTAATGTCTGTACCTACAAATTTTGAAATCGCTGCTAAAGTGTATGCTGTCGTCTGAGTACTATACCATCTGTCAGAAGATAACATCATACTAAGCGACTTGACAAGTTGTAAGGCCTTTGATCTATCTCCCACTTCTGTAAGTGTCTCAAGTATCATCGCCTGATCCCGCGCAGGAGAACCATAGGAATAGGACAATTCTTTGTACGGCTGTACTTCCGTAGAGAGGCGCGCGATGATCTCCTTCGCTATTTCCGGTTTACCTGTCACAGCATATGCAGCAGCCAGTCGCCATTTTGCGGGCAATGCAACATTTTGCAAAGCTTTCATTCGGTTCATCGCTCCTAATTCCGGTTTTCCAGCGAGAGCTAATCCATACAAACGATAGGCTTGTGTCAAATGACTGGATCTTTTACTCCAGTTGTTGTTGGCTCTATCTGACCAATTTCTAGCCCTGGTTGACTGATAATCGATCCATTTTTCCAAAGTCCCGAAAGGAATTTGGAATCCCTTTTCTCTCGCTTCGATCAGAAAATGCCCCGCATAATTGGTCCCCCACTCGCTCTCACTATCTCCGCCTGGCCAATAAGAAAAACCTCCTGAAGATCTTTGAAACTTTCGGATACGAGTAATGGCGTTTCTGATATTGATGTTCGACTTTTCTTCCTGGACTTCGGAAAGCTCAGCAAGGTCAGCCAGGAACAATTGTGGAAATGCCGCCGATGTTGTCTGTTCTATACAACCATGGGGATAGCGAATCAAAAACCTCAGTCGCTCCTCAAGATTGAGCGGGGGTATGGTAGACAGTTCCAGTATTCCAGAGTTGGTTCCTTCTACTCCAAAAAATGCATATTCTGATGATACGGACTTACCTCCATCGATGACAAAATCCTCCACTTTGGACATTTCCGGATTAGGCAGTCGTATGTCTAGTTCTATTTCTTCAGTCGCAACCTCCCCAGCACCACTTACTTCTACTTTAACTTTAGCAATTCCGATTTTTTCAGAAGTCGTGATTGGGATTCTGACAACCTGATCACCTATTTCTGTGAATTGAATTTGTCTTGACCCTTCTTCAATAGTGATTAGGTCATTGGCCTCCACTTTTACGGATACATTCTTGACTTTGTCATCCATGGCAAAGACTGTAATCGGCATTTCCAGGGACTCTCCGGGACTCAAGACCCGCGGTAGGGTTGATTGGACCATTAATGGCTTTTTAACCGGTGTAGCCTTCTCAGAATTCCCATAGGCACCGGAGTTGACATTCCCCGCCACAACCATTGTCCTCACCGAACCCACATAGTTGGGCATATGCAATGAATGCTTACCGACTTTTCCTTTTGCCAGCGTAAATGGCCCATGGAAAGACACCACTGGTTTGAATCGCTGTGCTTTCTTGGTTTCGGATGCGCTTTCAAATTCATCCCCACCTAGCGCCAGCAGTTGCGTCATTGTTCCACCATATGCACCCATCACATATTTGTACAAGTCCCAGGTTTTTACCCCCAATGCCTGGCGTGCATAAAAAGTATTCCAGGGTTGTGGTGTCTTAAATCTTGTAATATCCAAAAGGCCTTCGTCGACTACTGCGAGCGTATACGTCATCTCGCGACCATTTTTCTCCTTCACGGAGATTTCATAGTCGGTCTCCGGTTTCAATTCGTTTGGCATCACGATCTCGGGCTCCAATTGGGTTTCTGAGTTATTGACATCCACCCTGACGACACCATATAACCTCAAGGGACGGTCATTCATGTTTTGACCATGAGGTTGAATTAAACTAACATGAACATACGCATTCGGAGCCATCTCCTGAGATGCCTGAATCATGACATTGGAATTGCCTTTTTCAATCTCGAGCCAGAACTGTTGCAGGATATCGGTTCCATTTTCAATGCTGACCAAAGCCCGCCCTGTTTTACTATCAGGCAACTGCAATTCGATATTTTCGCCTACTTCATAGTCTTCTTTATCAGTTTTGAAGGTCAACATCTCGGCACCTCCCGGAATATCATCACCTCCATCACTCCACCAGCGGCTGTACGTCGTGTAAAAAATCTGGGATGTAGAATGTCCTGACAAAGGGTCTGTTATTCGGATTAGCTTTCGTCCCCAGGTCTCTTGATTTAAATTCAAATTATAGACAACCTCACCATTTCGCGTGGATATTTTGTCCCTATGCAGGAGGTTTTCACTTTTATTGGCGATAAAACTTCGGATATTATAATCCGATGCTCGCTCCCACCACCATCTCCATCTCAAACTATAGACCTCTATCTCAAGGTTCTGCCGATCGACTTTGTTTCCATATTGATCCAGGGTAGCAATTTTGATCGGTGTTTCTTTGTCACTGAATATCGCACCCCTCCATCCCTTACCTTTGGGAACCTTGACACCAACATAAGATGTATATGGACTGATGGTTTCGGTAAATCTAGTTTCACTGAAATTACCACCTACTTCGAATGCACGCACTTTGAACAATGCCTTGATCATTCCGGGGGCTTCTTTACTGGCCGTGATCTGGGGTCGTACATCTGCATTTCCATCAGCATCAAGGTTACCATCAAATATGTATTCAGGTGAAGTCTCGAATGACTTGGATATGTCATCAAATTGAAGATCACTGAATCTATCGAATGTTGTTTTTGTGGATTGAAGCGTCATCTCCACATCCACTTTGAGATTTCCTGCCTTGGCACCATGGAGCCATTGAACATTGAGTTCTCCTGGTTTAAGTTCATCCACAGGAATGATATCTCCTTCGAAATCCAGATCCATCCTCAATCTATTGGGTTTGATTGTTTCAACTTTCACCGTCTTGGTAAATGCGGTACCCCCTACTTTGAATTTAGCTAGCCAATTGCCTGTTGGCGCATCTTGATCCGTTGCAGTTCTGTAGGTGTAAAAATTGCGTTCTCCTTCATTGACTACGTTACGCTCTACCAACTGATTCCGCGGATCAAAGAGCTCGATTGTCACCGGATGATTCGTAGGCAGTGGATTCTTCGAATCATCCAGGATCAACGTGAGGTAAAGCGAATCGCCCGGACGACTGACGCCCCGTTCCTGGTATACAAAACCCTGGAGTCCCTTCTGACTGGAACTTCCACTAACATCAAACATAGACATGGAAAGCGAACTACCATCGTCTAATTTGAGATATCCTTTTTGAGCATCTTTCTCTGCGGTGAGATAAAAAGGCTTTCCATCGATGTTCAGATTGACAAATCCTTGATTATCCGTAGCCGCCTGCGCTACTTGTTTGCCTTGTAAATTGAAGAGTCTGACCGTTACATTGCTCAATGGGTCAGTTGTCATCAGATCTGTAACCGCGACCGACATTTTACCATTCTTGGTTCTTTTAGCAATGATTCCCAGATCTGATGCTAATACACTCCGTACCAAAGATCTACCATCTTCGGATTTATAAGCATAGTATGAAGTTGAACATGGATTATCCTTTTCTTGCCATTCGTATTCATAATCCCGGTCATCATAGAAATCATCTGAATAACCCCAATAAGATGGTACCTCATCAAATGAGGCTTGCTCTGTTTGCAAGTCCATTGCCGCGATAAATTCTGATGACCAATTTGTATCAGAACAAGGATAAACGGATTGGGATGGATCAAAGGTCAATTGTAGTCGATAGATAGCTCCGGGTTCGGTTTGAATCAATTCTGACAGGTCTATCGAATAATCATTCCAGGTCAATAAAGAAGGATCATCGGGATCACCCAATGAAATATTGGAAGCGTGCACCAGACGTCCAACCCTTTTCAGCTCTGAAGAACCAGACAGGTTGTTGACTTGAAAAAACTGACCAATATTGTCTTCAAAAATCTGTATGACTCTCAATTGAACTTCATGTAGACTTACTGCTCTGAAAGGGAATACCAATCCCAGCTTTCCTGAAGGCATGATCACCCCGGCGTTTACAGATCTCAATTGTGGATGGAGAGTTGTAAACGCAATCGTTTCTGTATAACCCTCCGGAAGATTGGCTCCCGAGAAATTCTGAATACCTGTGCTTACATTCACAGTCACTTCACCTGCTTGCCTGCTTCCAGGATAGGCATGAATAATATTGACATTCCTGGTTAATCTAAGATTTGCATTGGTACTGAGGGTTATCAGGCCTTGCAAGTTCTGTTTTTCATCCAGTGGGTCAGAGAATATCAATTCGATATATTGTTCAGGTTCCTTATGAGCAATGGTCTGGAGCAATTTAAACTCACCTATCGCCGGTATCGGTACCTCAATTTCACTTTGGCTTGGAGATCCGATTGCTTTGCCACTTATCCGAATAGCGACAGCAGAGGCATTATTCTTACGTTCAATACCCGATATAGCATAGTTAAAAGTCGATGCATCATTACCTGAAGTCCAATCCACCTCAAGTTCATTACCATCCTGAAATGCGCTGAGACATTGGTTTATATCCTCCAGTTCAAAATAATCCGAAACAAGAAGAGAACCTTCAATATTCTGAATATTCGGTTGATCGCTGCCTGATGCTTTGAGTATCGGTGTGGAAGAGTATAAGGATAGCTCCTTCACTTTGAAATCAAATGGGAACAATCGCTTTTCCCTTGGAAAATTTTCAAATAGCTTACCAAGATCCAACTGACAATTATACACTGAACCTGAATTCATTGGATCTTTCGGAAAGAATTCCAAGGCTCTGGCACTGGTCCATACCAATTCTCCTTCGACCTTAGGCGAAATGCTCAATAGTGTCGGATCAGGTTTTCTGTTTTCATCATAATCGAGGATGTCTTTCATCAACCTTATTTTGATCGTCGATGAACGAGAAATAATACCTGATGTATAGGAACTGACATAAGCTGAATAGAAAGCCTGGTCATTTAAGCTTAAAACATCTTTAGAAGATTGATCCCTACAGGCTACAAAGCTGAGAAGTAGCGTAAGAAATGCGTAATAGGTTTTCATAGATCAAGGATTGGGATAAAATGATATTATGAATGTAGGAAAAAAGAGAAGGAGAAGTACTCCCTTTTATAGCCCTAAAGAACTGTTATAGTTTCATATTTCTTCATATGAATGGTATTTTAGAAGCCTAAGATTGTCGACCAAAACAATTGCTCAAATTCAGAAAACCTAAAATCATGAAAATAACGGCCTCAAACTTGATCAAGTCGATTGGACTCATTTTTATTATGCTCGCATGCGCATCGCTTGATGCAGATGCCCAGATACTCAAGGATATCACGAGATCAGCGAAGCGAAAGTTTATGAAAAAAGTCGAAAACAAGGTTGTGGAAACCATAGCAGAAGAAATAGCCAGAAGAGCTTTCAGACCAGTAGGTGAAGTGATGGATGACTGGGTTCGCGAAAACATGAAACGTGATAGTACCTATGCGGGTATCCCTGACGATTCACTGGCCATAATTATGGCAGAGAATTATGGAAAGATTTTGGGTAGCATGAACAAGGCTGCTGACGTACCTGAATCATACACCTTCGACTACCGGATGAACATCAGTATCTCTGATGAAGAAGGATCTAACGATATGAACATGTATGTGGCAGCAAATGGTGGTGCCATTGCCTATGAACAACTTGATCAGAAAGAGCGACAAATCATGATTATGGATGTGAACAAGGACATTATAGTCATTTACAATTTAACTACTAAAGAGGCCCAGGCGATACCTTCTGCATTCACTATGGCTGCATCAATTGTGCAGTACAACGAAGAACAGAATACAAAACCATCATACACCGTCACCAAATTGGGTGACATAAAAAAGGTAGCGGGATATCCTTGTGTAAAGTATCTGGTAGACACTGATGAATATCTTAACGAAGTATGGGTTTCCACTGAATTACCATTTGATTGGGAAGAAACCTATGGAGCATTTGTAGCAAAGATTTCACCTAGATCGTATAGCAAGGCTAAAGACGAGTTGTCTGAAGGAATGATGCTCGAATCTATTAGTAAAGAAAAAAGCGATAAAAAGGGTAGGAAGACTAAGTATAAAAGTGAATCAAAGTATACAACCAATGAAATTGCAAAGGAACCGTTGATGCTTGAAAAGAAAGACTTCAAATTTGCAATGCCCGGATAGTTTTAGAAATCAACGATCATCACCCCATACCTCAGAGCGGTGGGTACGTTTCTTATTCTTGAGACATTTCATACCCTGCACGAGTCCATCGATGGTCATAGGAAACATCCGAGCCTCCATAAAGCTCCTCAGATAGACGGTCGTTTCATAGAAATCCCAGGTATATTCCTGCATAGGATTGATCCAGATCATATGTTTAAAGTGATCACTTAAAAGTCGTAACCATTTGATTCCGGCCACATCATTGTTGTGTTCGACGGAGCCCCCGGCATACATCAATTCATATGGAGACATCGCGGCATCCCCTACAATGATGACTTTGTAGTCTTTGCCATATTTGTGAATGATTTCGAGTGTGGGTATTCTTCTAGAGAATCTGAAGGTATTATCCTTCCAAATACTTTCGTAGATACAGTTGTGAAAATAAAAGAGCTCCAAGTGTTTGAATTCATGTTTGGCTGCAGAGAATAGCTGTTCGCAGGTACGTACATGAGGATCCATAGAACCACCTACATCCATCAGCAGGAGTACCTTGATCCGATTTTTCTTTTTGGGGACCATCGAAATATCCAGCATGCCGGCATTTTCTGAAGTCTTTCTGATAGTTCCATCCAGATCGAATTCATCAGGTATGCCTTCTCTGCTGAAATGCCGCAAATACTTTAGTGCCACCTTAATATTCCGTGTATTGATCTCCACATTACCATCCAGGTTTTCAAATTCCCTCTTCTCCCATACTTTTACAGCAGTCCGGTTACCCGCACTTTGGTTGCCCATTCGAAATCCCTCCGGGTGATATCCACCTGCACCAAAGGGTGAGCTACCTCCAACTCCTATCCACTTATTTCCGCCTTCATGTTTGCCATCCTGTTCATCGAGGATTTCCCTGAATTTTTCATATAACGCTTCCAGGTCTTTGAATTTCTTCAATTTTTCCCGCTCTTCAGGAGTCAGATGTTTTTTGAATTCACTATCCAACCAGTCCATTGGAATTTTGGACATAAAAAAGTCTTCCGGCAAGGATTGCATATGTTTGAAATAAGCATCAAATATCCTATCAAACCGATCCAGGTGACTCTCCTGTTTTACAAAAATCGTTTTCGATAATGCATAGAATTCCTCTACGTCATAGTTAATCACCTCTTGCTGCAGGGCATCCATCAGTGACAAATATTCATGCATGCTTGCAGGAATACCATGTTTTTTGAGTTCAAAGAAGAATTTGTAAAACATTGATTATTAACTAGTAACGATGCCTCTTGTATTTCTTAAGTTCTTCGATCACTTCGACATCTTGTTCTGTTTTTAGCAAAGCACCCAGATGCGGTGGTGCTTGTTCTTCGATATCAAAGTTTTCAAGATCATCTGCTTCCATACCTTCCATGAGCAGGAGCTTGAGCCAATCGATCATTTCACTTGTGGAAGGTTTTTTCTTCAGGCCATGCACCTTTCGGACATTATAGAATACTTTCAGTGCATTACTAACCAGCTCCTCCTGGATTCCTGGAAAATGTACGTCGACGATCTCTTTCATCGTGGCTTCATCCGGAAAGCGTATATAGTGAAACAGGCATCTTCTCAAAAAGGCATCCGGTAATTCTTTTTCATTATTGGAAGTAATGATCACTATAGGCCGATTATGTGCCTTGACGGTTTCTTGTGTTTCATAAACATAAAATTCCATCTTATCCAGTTCCAGGAGCAAGTCATTAGGGAATTCAATATCTGCCTTGTCTATTTCATCGATAAGCAGCACATTAGTCTCTTCTGCAGCAAATGCTTCCCACAACTTACCCTTCTTGATATATTGGGCAATATCGGTCACATCCCTATCCCCTAGTTGCGAATCCCGTAACCTGGAGACGGCATCATACTCGTAGAGACCTTGTTGTGC